>NZ_JBNFMU010000180.1:0-80830 GCF_049942315.1 Pseudomonas wayambapalatensis | reverse complement strand
CCAACCGAGACCCTGGGCAGCTGTTCGATGAAGTGATGCAGGCACTGGAGCGTTTTGGCGGTGTGCCGCGAGACGATATCAGCTTGTGCGATATCCGCATGGCCGAGCCAGGTGGCCTGGCACCCGTGGCGCCGGTGTATTCCGACAGCGGTCGTTCCAGCCCACTGGACTGGTCGTTGTCGCTGGTGCTGCATGCCGACAGCCTGAAGCGGTTCAATCCGGTTCCCTATCTGTTGCAGTTTCTTCAGGAAATCCACGGTCTGCGCCCCAGCAGTGCGGTGTTGCACAGTGTGCTCGGTGAGCTGTACTCCAACGCACTGGAGCACGGAGTCTTGGGCCTGGACTCGCGGCTCAAGCAGGATGCCGCGGGATTTGCCGAGTACTACCGCGAGCGCGGCCGGCGTCTGACAGCTTTGTCCGAGGGCTTCGTGCGAATAGCGCTGAGAGTGGAACCGATGGCGGCAGGTGGGCGTCTCACTGTGGAAATCAGCGACAGTGGCACGGGTTTTGATATCGAGAAGGTGTTGGCACGCCCGGCGTCGGAAAAAGGTTTGAGTGGGCGTGGGCTGCATCTGGTACAGCGCTTGGGCGTCCGGGCTCAATGGCTCGACCAGGGGCGGCGGGCGCGGGTTGAGTTCGGCTGGTGAGCGGCCCCGGCGATTGAGGCATAATCAAGCTTGATCAAGGAGTGAGCAAGTGACAGACGAGCATATCGATCACAAGGTCCTGAGCGACCTGCGGGAGGTCATGGAAGATGGCTACCTGCAGTTGCTGGAAACCTTCCTGGAAGACTCCGTGCGTCGACTCAGCCTGTTGCACGAGGCCAAGGATGCCCACGAGCTGGGTATGGCCGCCCACAGCTTCAAGGGCAGCAGCAGCAACATGGGCGCAGTGGGCTTGGCAGGTCTGTGCCAACAGCTTGAGGAGCGTGTGCGGCAACAGCCTCTGTACGGCATCGAAGACCTGATCAATCAGATTGACCAGGAATTTGTCGAGGTCCAGCGCTTCTACCGCAGCGAGCGTGAGCGGGTTTCTGCAGGCTGATGGCAAAACTGGCGCGAGTTTTGCCTGTCTTCACCCAGATACTATTTCGGTTCACTGGCGTGGAGAGTTTCAATGCCTGTCGCATCCAATCCCTTGTTGCAAGCCGGCCTCGCCAATGCGAACTCGCGGGCGACCAGTTCCGCGACGGACAAAACCTCGCAGGCAGCAGGCAATCAGGGCGGCGGCTTCGATCAGTTGATGGCGCGCCAGCAGCGTGACACGACGCCGGTGCGCAACGACAAGGCCTCGCAACCTGCATTCAAGGATAAGCCTGACTTCAGCGCGGGCGGCAAAGTCGGCAATGACAAATCCCCGTCGGTTGCCGCCAATGGCAAGAATTTGCCAGCCAGCAGCAACAAGGCCGCGCCCGCCAGTGACAAGAACACGCCGAGCGACAGCACCCAGCAGGCTGTTGGCGATGATCGACAGGTTTCCACGCCTGGCGACAGTGCGCAGTCAGGCGACTCGAACTCGCTGGATGCCAACCTGGTCGCAGGGCAGGTGACCGATGCCCTGGCGGGCGCGCAGCTGATCCAGGCTCAGGCCGAGGCCGTGGCGCCCGTGCTGCAGGCCGCGATCCAGCAGCCTGCAGCGCAGGCCGAACCCTTACCCCCTGCGCTCACCGAAGAGGCCGCCAGCGACAGCGACTTCGATCCCGAAGCCGATGCCTTGGCAAACATGCCGACACTGCGCCTGGCCCTGGAGCAGAACGCCCAGGCCAAAGGGACCACTTCGGCCCATGCGTCCGCTTCGGGCGACAAAGCCGCGGCCCAGGATGACAGTGCCCAGGCCAACGTCAATACCTTGGCGAGCCTGGCGGTCAAGCCTGAGGGCGAATCCGAGCGCGGCCAATCACAGCCTGGCGAAAAAGGCTTCTCCGAGCTGTTGTCCAGTGGCCTGAAGGACGTCAAGCATGCTGACAGTGACACCCGTGTGGACGATTTCGCCAATCGCCTGGCCAACCTGACCCTGGCCGTCACACCCAAGACCGCGCACGCCGTGCCGCCGACCAACCCGCTGCACCAGCCGCTGGCGATGAACCAGGGCGCCTGGACGGAGGGCTTGGTCAACCGGGTCATGTATCTGTCCAGCCAGAACCTCAAGTCGGCCGATATCCAGCTCGAACCTGCCGAGCTCGGCCGCCTGGACATTCGTGTCAATGTCGCGGCGGACCAGGCTACCCAGGTCACCTTCATCAGTGGTCACGCCGGCGTGCGCGATGCACTGGACAGCCAGCTGTACCGCCTGCGCGAACTGTTCGCCCAGCAGGGGCTGGCCCAGCCTGACGTCAACGTCGCCGATCAGTCGCGCCAGCAGCAACAGCAAGCCCAGCAGGGTGGGTCGAACCTGTCCGGTGTCGCAGCGCGTCGGGCCGGGGAGGCGGGCGAGGACGGTGAGCTGGCCGATGCTTCACGGCCGGTGGAGCAGCAGGTGGTGATCGGCGACAGTGCGGTCGATTACTACGCCTGATCGCTCGGGGGTTGCGTCTGGCACCGGTGCGGGCTTTTGTGAGCAACTGTCTTGCTCAAAATCTAGAAGCCAGCCCAAATCCTTGTGGGAGCGGGCTTGCCCGCGAAAAATACACCACGCTGCCTGGCACGGGCTACGCCCGTGTTCGCGGGCAAGCACGCTCCCACAGATGCATGTCGCAATCAGACCAGCTTGTGCTCCATGGCGTACTTCACCAGTTCGGCCAGCGAGTTGACCTTGAGCTTCTGCATCAACCGCGCCTTGTGGGTACTGATGGTCTTGCTCGACAGCGCCAGCTGCTGGGCGATGTCGTTGACGTTGGCACCCTGGGCCAGACGTTCGAACACCGAGAACTCACGCTCCGACAGCAGCGTGTGCAGCGGCCGGGTCTCGGTCAGCCCCACCTCGAAGACCATGCGGTCGGCCAGCACCGGGTCGATGTAACGCCCACCTCCGGCGACGCGGCGGATCGCAGTCAGCAGCAACGCCGGGTCGCTATCCTTGGTCGCATAGCCTGCCGCCCCCGCCTTGAGCGCGCGTGCCGCCATCTGCGCTTCGTCGTGCATCGACAGCACCAGGATGGCCGGCGGACTGTTCAGCGCGCGGATTCGCGGAATCGCCTCCAGACCATTGACGCCCGGCATCGAGATATCCAGCAGCACCACCTCGCAGGGTGTATGGCGCAGGGTTTCGAGCAACTGCTCGCCATTGCCGGCCTCGCCCGCTACCAGCATGTCCTTGGCCAGGCCGATCAATTGCTTGATGCCTTCACGAACAATGGTGTGGTCTTCGGCCACCAGCACTCGAATCACGGTGTTTCTCCTAACTAAAGAGGGATGGCCACGCTCAGGCTGGTGCCCTCGCCCGGCTCGCTTTCCAGGGTCACGCTGCCACCGAGCATCAGCACCCGCTCACGCATGCCGACCAGGCCGAACGAGGTGGGGCGTGGCTGATCGGGACTGAAACCGGCGCCATCGTCGATCACTGTCATGCGTAGCCAGTCATTTTCATGCTTGAGCTCGATCTGCACCGTATGCGCCTTGGCATGGCGCATGACATTGGTCAGCGCCTCCTGCAGGATGCGGAACAGCCCGGTGGCCTTGGCATCGCTCAATGCTGGCAGATTATCCGGCACCTGCACCAGGCAGGGAATGTGCGTGCGTGCCTCGAAGCGCCGGGCCTGCCATTCGATGGCCGAGGCGATCCCGGCATCGAGGATCGGCGGGCGCAACGCCGTGGCCACATCGCGCACCAGCTGGAACAACTGGGCGATCAGGCGCTTCATGCTGGTGAGGCGCTCGTTGAGCCCCGGGTCGAGCTCGGCGAACGCCAGTTCGCACATCGACACCTCCAGCTTGAGCACGGTGAGCATCTGCCCGAGCTCATCGTGCACTTCCCGGGCGATCCGCGCCTTCTCTTCCTCACGCACGCTCTCCAGGTGCGCCGACAGCTCACGCAGTTGCTCCTGGGAGCGCGCCAGCTCCAACTCGACCCGTTTGCTCTGGGTGATATCCCAGACAATGCCGTCCCACACCACCCGGCCATCGGCCTGGCGCCGGGCGCTGGCCTTGATGTCGGCCCAGCGCTGCAGGCCTTCGCGGGTGAGAATGCGGCCTTGCCAGGACCAGTCGCGGTCACTGGCCAGCGCCAGGTCCTGGACCCGGTGATAGTCGGCGCGGTCATCGGGGTGGACCAGATTGCGCAGCCCCATGTCCGCCTGCTGGATCTGGGTGGGGGCATAGCCGACAAGCGCCTCGCTGCCCTCACTGACATAGGGAAATTCAGGCTCGCCCTCCGCGGGATCACGCTCCAGGCGAAACACAAGCCCCGGCACGTTGCCCGCAATGCCCTTGAGCCGCGCCTCGCTCTCGCGCAGCGCCGCCAGGGCGCGGCGGCGTTCGGTGACATCGGTGATGAACACCACCAGGTATTCGGCATCACGAAAACGCAGGAAGCTCAGTGACAGCTCGACCGGCAGCACGCTGCCATCGGCACGACGACACAGGGTTTCGAACGCTTGCGCCCCACTGTCACCCGTGCGGGCGCGCTTCCACAATTCAAGCCAGCGGTCCATGTGCAGGCTCGGCTCGATATCGATCAGCGGTCGCTCTAGCAATTCGCCCTCGCCATGGCCAAGCATGCGTTCGGCAGCATGGTTGGCGTAGCGCACGTGGCTGTCCCAATGCACCCAGAGGATGCCGACGGTGCTCTGGTCGATGGAGAATTGGCTCAGCCGCAGTGCCTCTTCGCGGGTCTGGCGTTCGAGCAGGCTCTCGCGCGCACTCAGCAGGCTTCGCTCGAGCTGGCGCTGCCGACGACGCTGCATCGCCAAAGTGGCCATCGCGCAGAGCAGCAACAAGCCGAACAACAGCGCAAGGTTCTGCCAAAACCCCGCCCACTCGCTCAGGCGCGGGTACTTCGGTTGCAACCAACGCTGGTGCAACTGCTCCAGTTCCTTGGCCGGCATCGCCTGCAGACCGCGCCCCAGCACGTCGGCCAACAGCGGCCAGTCGCGGCGCGAGCCGATACGCAGCAATTGCGGCAGGCCAATATCGCCCACGACCACCAGATCACCGAACTCGCTCTCGCGCGACAGGCGGCTGAACTGCGCCTCGTCGAGCACGGCGTAGCTGGCCTGTGCACCCAGCACCAGTTGCAGCGCCTCGCGCTCATTGGGCACACCCTGCAGGTTGAGATTGGCGAAGTTGCCACGCAGGTAATCGGCCAGGCTGCCAGGCATGCGCACGGCCACCCGGTCACTGGCGCCGAGCTGCTCCAGATCGACCGCCAGCGCACCACTGCGCAGGCCGACCAGCAACTGCGGCACACGCATGTAGGGGTCGCTGAACAACCACAGGCGCAGGCTCGCCGGGGTTTGCACGAGGCCCGGGGCAAAGTCGATCTCGCCAGCCTGCAACGCATGCTCCAGGGCGGCCTGGTCAGGGAAGTTGCGCCAGGTCAGGTCAAGGTTCAGGGCACGCCCCAGCCAGCTCACCAGCTCGACGTTAGCGCCGTACAACTGCTGCAGGCGCCGGTCGAACTGGGCATAGGGTGCTTGCAGCACCAGGCCCACGCGCAGGCTGCGATGGCTGTCGAGCCATTGCTGCTGCGCAGGCTCGAGCGCCACCGACGGGGGCACCGGGGCTTTGGCCAGGGCGATCAAGGGCAGGCACAACCAGCCGATAACCAACAGGCAACGCATTCGCTTCATCGATACGCTCGTCTTGGCAATGACGGCCACCTGCGTGGCCGTCGCGGGCAAATACTATTAGGCTGCCGGTATCATTCTGGCCTTGGGTTGATCCATGTTCATACTTTATCGCACGACGCTGGCCATGTTCTGCCTGGCCTCGGCCCTACCGCTCGCGGCCCACGCCGCCGACTCCGAGAAACCCACCGCCGCGGCCGAATCCACTGCCGTGCGCGCGCCCCTGGCCGAACGCAGCCAGGAAGACGCCCTGGCCCTGGAACGCCTGGTGCCCAAGGCCGAACAGAAGACCTTGCAGGCCGACGGCGAAAACTTCCTGGCGCTGTGGAAACCGGCCAACGACAGCGACCCGAAAGGCGCCGTGATCATCGTTCCCGGTGCCGGCGAAACCGCCGACTGGCCCAATGCCGTCGGCCCGCTGCGCAACAAGTTTCCCGATGTCGGCTGGCACAGCCTGAGCCTCAGCCTGCCCGACCTGCTGGCCGACAGCCCGCAGGCGCGCAGCGCAGACACACCTGCGGCGAAGCCGGTCAAGGATGAGGGCAAGGGTGCCAGTGCACCGGCCAAGGATACGCCGGACGACGCCAACGCCAACGTTGCCCAAGCCACGGCCGCCGACGCTGATACCGCGCAGGGCACAGACGCCGTGCAGGCCGACGAGCAGAGCGACTCGGCCGACGCCACCCGCATCTTCGCCCGCCTCGATGCTGCCGTGGCCTTCGCCCAGCAGCAGAATGCCCATAGCATCGTACTGATCGGCCATGGCAGCGGGGCCTACTGGGCCGCGCGCTATGTGAGCGAGAAGCAGCCGCCACAGGTGCAGAAGCTGGCACTGATCTCGGCGCAGACACCGGCACGGGTCGAGCACGACCTCGAAGCCCTGGTGCCGACGATTAAGGTGCCGACCGCCGATATCTACTTCGTGACCCGCACCCGCGACCAGAACGCCGCCAAGCTGCGCCTGCAGGCCAGCAAGCGCGAAAAGGACAGTCAGTATCGGCAGTTGTCGCTGATTGCCATGCCGGGTGAAAAGGCGGCAGAGCAGGAGCAATTGTTCCGGCGGGTGCGGGGATGGTTGATGCCGCAGGCGTCGGAGTAAGGGGCTGAGTGCCGCGAAGAATCCACCACCGCACGCTGCCCCTCAGATCCCCCGCCGCTTGCGAATCAGGGCATAGGCCTGGTGCAACTCCCGCGTCCGCTCGGTCGCCTCGCGCACCCGGGCCTCGCTCGCACCGCTTCCGACCAGCTTGTCCGGGTGATGCCGGCTCACCAGTCGGCGATAGGCTTGCTTGATCCGATCGCCGTCGGTATCGGCCTCGACACCCAGCAGCCGCAGCGCCGCGGCATAGGTCATCACCCCGCCCCCGACCGCAGAACGGCTCGGCTCATACTCTTGTGACAAGGCCTGCACCTGGTTACGGCTCATGCCCAATTGCTGGCCCCAGTCCAGCAACAGCTCACGCTCGTGCCGCCCCGCCTTGCCATCGGCCCAGACCATGCGCCAGCACGCCCGCAGCGTACCCTCTGCGCCGTGGGGCTGCTGGCCGATACGGCGCAGATACTGCCCCAGGCGGTCCTTGCCCGACTTGCCGCGGTTGAATGCCGCAATCGCCCGCAAGCGGGCGGGCTCTGCAAGGTCCAGCCGGGTCATTTCCTGACGAGCCTGGTAGATATGCCCTTCCGCGACTCGCCCATCACTCTTGGCCAGGCGCCCCAGCAACACGAACAGCAACTCTTCGTCGCGCAAGGCCGGACGCCCGCCCAGGCGCTCGCGCACATCATCCCATCCCTGCAGGCGCAGACGCCGGTCCATGGCCTGCCCCAACAAGGCGCCCAGCAAGGCGCCGGGAATGCTGGCCACGGCAAAACCGGCTCCGGCACCAATCACTGTGCTCGGCCACCACATGTCAGGAACGCTCGCCGATCAGGCGCTCGACCTCGGCCAGGCGCTCGAGGGTGCCGACGTCGATCCACTGTCCAGGATAATGCTCACCAGTCACCTGCCCGGCGGCCATTGCCTGGCGCAGCAGCGGTGCGAGCTTGAAGGCACCGGGTTGGCAGCTTTCGAACAGCTTCGGGTCAAGCACCGACAGGCCGCTGAAAGTCAGGGTGCCGGGGGTATCGTCGCCATCGACGACGCGTGTGCCATCGAGGCGGAAGTCGCCACGCCCGTGATGCCCCGGATTGTCCACCAGCACCAGGTGCGCAAGGCCCTGAAGCGGTTGGCACAGGCGCTTGAAGTCGTAGTCGGTCCAGACGTCACCGTTGACCAGCAGGAACGGCGCATCCCCCAGCAGCGGCAGCGCCTTGAAGATGCCGCCGCCGGTCTCCAGCGGCTCGCCCTCGGGCGAATAGCGGATCTTCAGGCCAAAGCGGCTGCCGTCACCCAGGTGATCCTCGATCTGCTGCCCGAGCCAGGCATGGTTGATCACCACGTCGCGCACCCCCGCCCTGGCCAGGGCCTCGAGGTGGTACTCGATCAGCGGCTTGCCCGCCGCAGGCACCAGGGGCTTGGGAGTGTGCAAGGTCAGCGGGCGCATGCGCTCGCCCTTGCCTGCCGCCAGGATCATCGCTTTCATGGGTGTGCCCCGGCCTTGAGTTCGCCAATCAGTTGACCAAGTTCGGCCAGTTCCGGGCGACGGGCGATCACTTCATCTATATAGGCGAAGAAACGCGGCACGTCGGTGAGGTAGCGCGGTTTGCCATCGCGGTGGCAGATGCGGGCGAAGATGCCGATCACCTTGAGATGGCGCTGCACGCCCATCAGGTCGCTGGCACGCTGGAACTCTTTGAACTCAGGCTGCACCGCAATCCCTGCGGCCCGCGCCTTGTCCCAATAATCCCGCAACCAGCCATCGACACGCGCCAGCGGCCAGCTGAGGAAGGCATCCTTGAACAGGCAGGTGATGTCGTAGGTTACCGGGCCGTAGACGGCGTCCTGGAAGTCCAGGACGCCTGGATTGGGGGTGCTTTGCATGAGGTTGCGCGGCATGTAGTCGCGGTGCACCAGCACCTTGGGCTGGGCCAGGGCGCTGTCGATCAGTTGCTGGCTGATACGCTGCCAGCTGGCCTGCTGCGCTTCGGTGAAGGCCAGCTTCAGTTCACGCCCCACATACCACTCGGGAAAAAGCTCCAGTTCGCGGCGCAGCAGCGCGGTGTCGTAGCTCGGCAGCGGCGCTTGCATCGGCAGTTGCTGCTGGGCCAGCAACGCATCGATGGCATCGGCGAACAGGGTATCGGCGTTGTCGTCGCCGATGATTTCCAGATAAGTCTTACGCCCCAGGTCGCTCAACAGCAGGAAGCCGCGCTCCAGATCCTGAGCATGGATCGCCGGCACATTGATACCGGCGCTGGCCAGCAAATGGTCGATAGCGACGAAAGGTGCGCAATTTTCCTGCGGCGGTGGCGCATCCATGATCACGAAGCTGTGTCCGCCGCCTTCCCAACGGAAGTAGCGGCGAAAGCTCGCGTCGCTGCTGGCTGCGGTCAGACTGCCCGCGGGCACGTCGCCCCAGGCGTTTTCGCGAAAAAGATTCTGTAACTGTTCTTCGAGCCACACAGTCAGCTGTTGCAGGCGTACATCATGATCAGGCATTACAAGGGTCTCCGACGGCCCCTAGCCGTCAAGCGGGTCATGCTTTATTATCCAGCATCTTTTTCAGACCATCGAGAGGCGTGCGGCCCCACACGCGGGCAGATGGCACGCAGGAAGCCCGGACTAATAAGATGGCATTGAAATCCCCCGCGTTTCGTAGAAAGTTTCCGTTGCTGGTCACTGGCGGTCTGCTGGCCCTGCAACCTCTGGCCACGTCGTACGTGGTGGCTGCCGAGCAGTTCGACTGCCAAGTGTCCGCCTCCGGTGGTTGGGACTGCAAGCCCAAGACTGCAGCCAGCAACTTGCCGCCACGCCCTGTGCACGATGGCGCCGCGCTCAGTGGCGGCACCGAGGCCCAGACCGCCGAGGCGGCTGGCAGTGCCGAGCCCAAGCCGGTACTGGTCACAGAGAGCAAGGGCCGCGGCCTGAAATCGCGCAGCGAAGACTACAGCCATCTGGACTGGGTCCCCCGCGAGAAGCTCACTGCTGCCCAGCTGGCCGAGACCGGCCCGTATTGCGGCGGCGCGTACGTCGAGCCGATCCGTCCGGGCATGAACGACTCCACGCCCAAGGACGAGTCGCCGACCTACCTCAACGCCAAGGTCTCCAAGTACCAGCAGGAGCAGCAGATCGCTACTCTGGCCGGTGACGTGGTCATGCGCCAGGGCAGCATGCAGGCCGAAGCCGACGAAGCCAACCTCTACCAGGCCGAGAACCGTGGCGAGCTCAAGGGCAACGTCAAGATTCGCGACAACGGTACGCTGGTGGTGGGCGACCAGGCCGAGGTCCAGCTCGATACTGGCGAAGCCAAGGTCGACAACGCCGAATACGTGATGCACAAGTCGCACATCCGCGGCTCGGCCCTGTACGCCAAGCGTGCAGAAAACGCCATCATCCGCCTCAAGGACGGTACCTATACCACCTGTGAGCCGGGCAGCAACGCATGGCAGCTCAAGGGCAACAACATCACCCTGAACCCGGCCACCGGCTTCGGTACCGGCACCAACGTCACCCTTCGGGTCAAGGATATTCCGGTGTTCTACACACCGTACATCTACTTCCCGATCGACGACCGTCGCCAGTCCGGCTTCCTGCCGCCGTCGTTCAGCACCAGCAGCGACACCGGCTTCATGCTGGTCACGCCGTACTACTTCAACCTGGCGCCGAACTACGACGCCACCTTGTATCCGCGCTACATGGCCAAGCGCGGCTTGTTGATGGAAGGCGAATTCCGCTACCTGACCAAGTCGAGCGAAGGTCAGTTCGGCGGCGCGTACCTCAACGACGAAAGCAACGACCGCGAGAAGCAGACGGACTACAAGAAAGAACGCTGGATGGTCAACTGGCAGCACAAGGGCGGTCTGGACGAGCGCCTGATGACCGAGGTGGACTACACCGACATCAGCGACCCGTTCTACTTCCAGGACCTGGAGTCCGACCAGATCGGCGTGCAGAAGCGTGACTTCATCAACCAGCAGGGTGCGCTGACCTATCGCGGCGACTCCTACACTGCGCGGTTGAACGTGCATGCGTTCGAGATGGCCACCATCTCGCAGATCACGCCATATGATCGTCTGCCGCAAATTACGCTTAACGGGATGCTGCCATATCATCCTGCCGGCTTTAACTTCTCTTACGATACCGAGGCTGTGCGCTTTGATCGTGACTTGAAGAATGACCGAGTATTCAACAAGGATGGTCAACTTGACCTAACCGCAGGGCCTGATGGCCGCCGGCTTGACCAGAACGTCTACGCACTGGCTCGCGCTAATGGTGATCGACTTAATTTCGCCCCCTCCATTAGCCTGCCGATGGAGTCCTCGTACGGTTTTGTTACCCCAAAACTGAAGTACATGTACACCCACTACGACCTGGATCTGGACTCCAAGGGGAAACAGGACATCGCTGATGGCTTGAGTGCAGCCAATCTGAGCGGAGACCCGTTCCTTTATGGTGAGTTCTCAGGCACGCAGAACCGTGACATTCCGATTTTCAGCGTAGACAGCGGCCTGTATTTCGACCGCAACACCTCGTTGTTTGGCACTAACTTCCGCCAGACCCTCGAACCACGTCTGTTCTATCTCTATGTCCCGAACAAGGACCAGAAGGACATCCCGCTGTTCGACTCCGGCGAAACCTTGTTCAGCTACGACTCGCTGTTCCGCGACAACCGCTTCAGCGGTATCGACCGCATCGGCGACGAGAACAAACTGTCGCTGGGCGTGACCACCCGCTGGATCGAGGAAAACGGCTTCGAGCGCCAACGCTTCAGCATCGGCCAGGCCTACTACTTCGAAGACCGCAAGGTGCAACTGCCGGGCATCGACTATCGCACCCGCGACGACGCCAAGTCGAACGTTTCGCCATACGCCCTGGTGTACCAGTACGCCTTCAACCGCGACTGGCGCTTCAATTCGGACTTCAACTGGGATCCGGACAGCCGCAGCACCCGTTCGGGCAGCGCGATGTTCCACTACCAGCCTGAGGACAACCCGAACAAGGTGGTCAACCTCGGTTATCGCTACCGCAACGACACCATTTCGTACGACTCGCTTACTGGTACCTGGAAAGTCGGCGGCGGTGACTACGGCACACCTGGCCAGCCGGGCTACATCAAGGACTACTACAAGATCCAGCAGCACGACTTCTCGGTCATCTGGCCGATCGTGCCGCAATGGAGCGTCATTGCCCGCTGGCAGCACGACTACAACCGCAACCGCACCCTCGAAGCGATGGGCGGTTTCGAGTACGACAGCTGCTGCTGGAAGCTGCGTCTGATCAACCGCTACTGGCTCGACACCGACGACTTCAGTCAGGCCCTGCCGCAGAACGAAAAGGGCGACCACGGCGTATTCCTGCAGATCGTCCTCAAAGGCCTCGGCGGCGTCGTGGGCAACAAGGTCGAATCGTTCCTGGACCAAGGCATTCAAGGTTACCGTACCCGTGAAGAGCAAGCTTATTGATCGTCTGCGCCCGCTGATGCTGGGCGCCGTAATGCTGAGCGGTGCGGTGCATGCCGCGCCGCAACCCCTGGACCGCGTAGTGGCCATCGTCGACAACGACGTGGTCATGCAAAGCCAGCTGGACCAGCGCGTACACGAAGTGCAGCAGACCATCGCCAAGCGCGGCGGTGGCGTGCCGCCTGCCGGCGCCCTGGAACAGCAGGTGCTGGAACGACTGATCGTCGAGAACCTGCAACTGCAGATCGGCGAGCGCTCGGGCATTCGCATCACCGACGAAGAACTCAACCAGGCCATCAGCACCATCGCCCAGCGCAACGGCATGTCGCTGGATCAGTTCCGTGCAGCCCTCGCTCACGATGGTCTGTCGTTCGACGACGCCCGTGATCAGGTCAAGCGCGAGATGATCATCAGCCGCGTCCGCCAGCGTCGCGTGGCCGAGCGCATCCAGGTGTCCGAGCAGGAAGTGAAGAACTTCCTCAATTCCGACCTGGGCAAGATGCAGATGTCGGAAGAATATCGCCTGGCCAACATCCTGATCCCGACCCCGGAAAGCGCCAATTCGGACGCCATCCAGGCCGCGGCACGCAAGGCTGGCGAGGTCTACCAGCAACTGCGCCAGGGCGCCGACTTCGGCCAGTTGGCCATCGCCCGCTCGGCCAGCGAAAACGCCCTGGAAGGCGGCGAGATGGGCTGGCGCAAGGCCGGCCAACTGCCACCTGACTTCGCCAAGATGCTCAGCAGCATGGCCATCGGTGACATCACCCAGCCGATTCGCATCCCCAACGGCTTCATCATCCTCAAGCTCGAGGAGAAGCGCGGTGGCAGCGAAAGCGTACTGCGCGACGAAGTCCATGTCCGTCACATCCTGATCAAGCCCAGCGAGATCCGCAGCGATGCGGCGACCGAGCAACTGGCCGAACGCCTGTACGATCGCATCAAGAACGGCGAAGACTTCGCCCAACTGGCGAAAAGCTTCTCGGAAGATCCAGGTTCCGCACTCAACGGCGGCGACCTGAACTGGGTCGACCCGAACAGCCTGGTACCGGAATTCCGCGAGCAGATGGCCAACGCCCAGCAAGGCGTAGTGACCAAACCGTTCCGCACCCAGTACGGCTGGCATGTTCTGGAAGTGCTCGGCCGTCGCGCCACCGACAGTACCGAACAGGCCCGCGAGCAGCAGGCGCTGAACGTACTGCGCAACCGTAAATACGACGAAGAGCTGCAGACCTGGCTGCGCCAGATCCGCGACGAAGCCTACGTTGAGAACAAGCTGCCTGGCGCCGACCAGGCGACCCAGTGAAGCCCCTGCGCTTCGCCGTCACCCCCGGTGAGCCAGCCGGCATAGGTCCAGACCTGTGCCTGCTGCTCGCCGCAGAGCCTCAGCCGCACCCCCTGATCGCCATCACCAGCCGTGACCTGCTCGCCGAGCGGGCCGCGCAGCTGGGGCTGGCGGTTGTGCTGCTGCCGGTCTCGCCGGATGCCTGGCCAGACCGACCAGCACCCGCAGGCAGTCTTTACGTGTGGGACACACCGCTCGCAACGCCTGTAACTGCCGGCCAACTGGACTCACGCAACGCAGCCTTCGTCCTGCAGACCCTGACCCGCGCGGGCCAAGGTTGCCTGGACGGCGACTTCGCCGGGATGATCACCGCCCCGGTACACAAGGGCGTGATCAACGAGAGCGGTATCGCCTTCTCCGGGCATACCGAATTCCTCGCCGACCTCACCCAGACAGCCCAGGTGGTGATGATGCTCGCCACCCACGGTCTGCGTGTTGCGCTGGTAACGACGCACCTGCCGCTGCGCGACATCGCCGACGCTATCACCGCCGAACGCCTGGAGCGCGTCACGCGCATCCTGCATGCCGACCTGCACGACAAGTTCGGCATCACCCAACCACGCATCCTGGTCTGCGGCCTCAACCCGCATGCCGGCGAAGGCGGCCACCTTGGCCGCGAAGAAATCGACATCATCGAGCCCGCGCTCGAGCGCCTGCGCGCCGAGGGCATGGACCTGCGCGGTCCGTTGCCGGCCGATACCCTGTTTACCCCCAAATATCTGGAGCACTGCGACGCAGTGCTGGCGATGTACCACGACCAAGGCCTGCCCGTACTCAAGTACAAGGGCTTCGGCGCCGCAGTCAACGTGACGCTGGGCCTGCCGATCATCCGCACCTCGGTCGATCACGGCACCGCCCTGGACCTGGCCGGCAGCGGCAAGGTCGACACCGGCAGCCTGCGCGTCGCCCTGGAAACCGCCTACCAGATGGCCGAGAACCGACCATGAACGAGCACTACCAACACCGGGCGCGCAAGCGCTTCGGCCAGAACTTCCTGCACGATGCCGGCATCATCGACCGCATCCTGCGGGCGATCAACGCCAAGGCTGGCGAGCACCTGCTGGAGATCGGCCCGGGCCAGGGCGCCCTGACCGAGGGCCTGCTGGGCAGCGGCGCGCAACTCGACGTGGTCGAGCTGGACAAGGACCTGGTCCCCATCCTCCAGCACAAGTTCGCCGATCGTGACAATTTCCGCCTGCATCAAGGCGATGCCCTGAAGTTCGACTTCAATACCCTGGGCGTGCCGCCGCGCAGCCTGAAAGTGGTCGGCAACCTGCCCTACAACATCTCCACGCCACTGATCTTCCACCTGCTGGCTCACGCCGGACTGATCCGCGACATGCATTTCATGCTGCAGAAAGAAGTGGTCGAGCGCATGGCCGCAGGCCCGGGCGGCGGGGACTGGGGGCGCCTGTCGATCATGGTGCAGTACCACTGCCGCGTGGAACACCTGTTCAATGTGGGCCCTGGCGCGTTCAATCCGCCACCGAAAGTGGACTCGGCCATTGTCCGCCTGGTGCCGCACGAAGTGCTGCCGCACCCGGCCAAGGATCCGAAACTGCTCGAGCAAGTGGTGCGCGAAGCCTTCAACCAGCGCCGCAAGACCCTGCGCAACACACTCAAGGGGTTGCTCGACAGCCAAGCCATCGAAGCGGCAGGCGTCGATGGCAGCCTGCGCCCAGAACAGCTGGACCTGGCGGCCTTCGTGCGTCTGGCTGATCAACTGGCACTGCAGCAAGGCTGACCCAGCCTTTTCTGCCCCTTCGCGGGCAACCCGTCCCCCTCGTGGGAGCGGGTTTACCCGCGAAGCACCCAACACCGATGACAGTGCCCACCGCTGGCTCTCTCCCCTCTCAATGGCCTAGACTGCGACAATCGCGTTAATGCTCCCGTTCGCCCAAGGCCCTTGCATGTCCGACCCCCGCTACCAGATCGACGTCAGCGTCGTGACCCGCTTCCTCAAAGAGCAATCCGACCCCGATAACAACCGTTTCGCTTTCGCCTACACCATCACGGTGTCGAACAACGGCACACTCAAGGCCAAGCTGATGGCCCGCCACTGGCTGATCACCAATGGTGACGGCACTGTCGAGGAAGTCCGCGGCGATGGCGTCATCGGCCAACAACCGACCATCGCCCCCGGGCAAAGCCATACCTACAGCAGCGGCGCAGTCATCAGCACCCGTGTCGGCACCATGCAGGGCAGCTATCAGATGTTCGCCGAAGACGGTAAGCGCTTCGACGCCGAGATCGCACCGTTCCGCCTGGCCGTGCCTGGAGCCCTGCACTGATGGCCACCTACGCCGTCGGTGACCTGCAAGGCTGCCTGCAACCGCTCAAATGCCTGCTCGAACGCGTCAACTTCGATCCCAAGGTCGATCGCCTGTGGCTGGTGGGCGACCTGGTCAACCGCGGCCCGGAATCGCTCGAAACCCTGCGCTACCTCCATGCGATCCGCGGGTCGCTGGTTTGCGTACTCGGCAACCATGACCTGCACTTGCTCGCAGCCTGGCAGAACATCGAGCGCCTGAAGAAAAGCGACACCCTGCGCGAGATCATCGAAGCGCCAGACGCCGACCAGTTGCTTGACTGGCTGCGTCGGCAGAAGCTGCTGCATTACGACGAGGCCCGGGGCATCGCCATGGCCCACGCCGGCATCCCACCCCAGTGGACACTGGGCAAGGCCCTGGAACTGGCAGCAGAGGTGGAAGAGGTGCTGCGCGACGACAACCGGCTCAAGCTCTACCTCGACGGCATGTATGGCAACGAGCCGAACAAGTGGAGCAAGAACCTCAGCGGCGTCGAGCGCCTGCGGGTCATCACCAACTACTTCACCCGCATGCGTTTCTGCACCGCTGACGGCAAGCTCGACCTCAAGAGCAAGGAAGGCCTGGACAGCGCCCCCAAAGGCTACAAGCCCTGGTACGCCCACAAGGATCGTCGCTCGCGCCACGTGAAGATCATCTTCGGCCATTGGGCCGCCCTCGAAGGCAAGGTCGACGAGCCGGGCGTCATCGCCCTGGACACCGGTTGCGTGTGGGGCGGCGCCATGACCCTGTACAACCTGGACAGCGGCGAATACCACCGCTGCGACTGCACCGACGAAGGCACCGTACGTACGGCGCCTGAACCCACTAGAATCAACGATCAAACCTGAAGGAAAGCGTACCCATGAGCGAATTCAAGCGCATCCCCCCGGAACAGGCCCTGGCCTTGCGTGCACAAGGTGCGGTGGTGGTCGACATTCGCGATCCCCAGGCCTTCGCTGCCGGCCACATCACCGGTGCCCGGCACCTGGACAACCACTCGGTGGCGGACTTCATCCGCAATGCCGACCTCGACGCCCCGACGCTGGTGGTCTGCTATCACGGTAATTCCAGCCAGAGTGCCGCCGCCTACCTGGTAGGCCAGGGCTTCTCGGACGTCTACAGCGTCGACGGCGGCTTCGAGCTGTGGCGCGCCACCTATCCGGCCGAAACCGCCCAAAGCAGCGCCGAATAATTTTTTTCATTTCCCCTCAAGCCCGCGCAACCAGCGGGCTTGCGCCTTACCTGACGAACGGTCGAAAGCAACTTCTCGGCCCCTCGCCCTTGACCTTGCGTATTACCAACTATCCTTAAGCGCAGGCCATCCAAAAAAGGGGAGAGCCGGTACACCGGCGTGCGGGTCATCGGTAGCGTTCCAAGGTGTTCTGGGGGGTAAACAGCAATCGGTGAAAGCCGCTTGCATGCCAGCATCAGCTGACTGATCCGGCGTCGTCTCCACGTATCGAGCGAGGTGACGTCATGAGCATTTTTAGCCACTTCCAACAACGTTTCGAGTCAACGCGCCAGGAAGAACTCTCGCTGCAGGAGTACCTCGAGCTGTGCAAAGAGGATCGCAGTGCCTACGCATCGGCCGCTGAACGGCTGTTGCTGGCAATCGGTGAGCCGGAACTGATCGACACCTCAAGCAACTCCAGACTGTCGCGCATCTTCTCCAACAAGGTGATCCGCCGGTATCCGGCCTTTGCCGACTTCCATGGCATGGAAGAGTGCATCGACCAGATCGTGTCCTACTTCCGCCACGCCGCCCAAGGCCTGGAAGAGAAGAAACAGATCCTCTATCTGCTGGGCCCGGTAGGTGGCGGTAAATCGTCGCTGGCCGAAAAACTCAAGCAGCTGATGGAGAAAGTGCCGTTCTACGCCATCAAGGACTCGCCCGTGTTCGAGTCGCCATTGGGCCTGTTCAATGCCACCGAAGACGGCGCCATTCTCGAAGAGGAGTACGGCATCTCGCGGCGCTACCTGAACACCATCATGTCGCCCTGGGCAACCAAGCGCCTGCAGGAGTTCGGCGGCGACATCAGCAAGTTCAAGGTAGTCAAGCTCTACCCTTCGATCCTCAACCAGATCGCCATCGCCAAGACCGAACCCGGCGACGAGAACAACCAGGACATCTCGGCGCTGGTCGGCAAGGTGGATATCCGCAAGCTCGAAGAATTCCCGCAGAACGACGCCGACGCCTACAGCTACTCGGGTGCGCTGTGCCGGGCCAACCAGGGCCTGATGGAGTTCGTCGAGATGTTCAAGGCACCGATCAAGGTCCTGCACCCCTTGCTCACCGCCACCCAGGAAGGCAACTACAACAGCACCGAGGGCCTTGGGGCGATCCCCTATTCCGGCATCCTGCTGGCCCACTCCAACGAGTCGGAATGGCATACCTTCCGCAACAACAAGAACAACGAGGCGTTCATCGACCGGATCTACATCGTCAAGGTGCCCTACTGCCTGCGGGTCAGCGACGAGATCAAGATCTACGACAAACTGCTGGTCAACAGCTCGCTGTCCAAGGCCCATTGCGCGCCAGACACCCTCAAGATGCTCGCCCAGTTCACCGTACTCTCGCGCCTGAAAGAACCGGAAAACTCGAATATCTACTCGAAAATGCGCGTGTATGACGGCGAAAACCTCAAGGACACCGATCCCAAGGCCAAGTCGATCCAGGAGTACCGCGATGCTGCTGGCGTCGACGAAGGCATGAATGGCCTGTCGACCCGCTTCGCGTTCAAGATCCTTTCCAAGGTGTTCAACTTCGACCCGCACGAAGTGGCGGCCAACCCGGTGCACCTGCTCTATGTGCTCGAGCAGCAGATCGAACAGGAGCAATTCCCGGCCGAAGTACGCGAACGCTACCTGCGTTATCTCAAGGAGTACCTGGCGCCGCGCTACATCGAGTTCATCGGCAAGGAAATCCAGACTGCCTACCTGGAGTCCTACAGCGAATACGGCCAGAACATCTTCGACCGCTACGTGCTGTACGCCGACTTCTGGATCCAGGACCAGGAATACCGCGACCCGGAAACCGGCGAAATCCTCAACCGCATCGCCCTCAACGAAGAACTGGAGAAGATCGAGAAACCGGCCGGCATCAGCAATCCGAAGGACTTCCGCAACGAGATCGTCAACTTCGTGCTGCGCGCCCGCGCCAACAACAATGGCAAGAACCCAAGCTGGCTGAGCTACGAGAAACTGCGGGTGGTGATCGAGAAGAAAATGTTCTCCAACACCGAAGACCTGCTGCCAGTCATCAGCTTCAACGCCAAGGCAAGCAAGGAAGACCAGAAGAAGCACAACGACTTCGTCACCCGGATGGTGGAACGTGGCTACACCGACAAACAGGTTCGCCTGCTGTCGGAATGGTATCTGCGGGTCAGGAAATCGCAATAAAGCGACAAGCTGTCAGCCACAGGCTGCAAGCTGCATGGCGCGACCGTCAGGTCTGCGCCTCGGCTTGCGGTGCTGGTGGCTGTTTTGTCTCGCAGCTTGACGCTTGCAGCTGCTCTTAGCGGAGGCACCATGAGCTACGTAATCGACCGACGCCTGAACGGCAAGAACAAGAGCACGGTCAACCGCCAGCGTTTTTTACGCCGGTACCGTGAGCACATCAAGAAGGCCGTCGAAGAGGCGGTGAGCCGCCGCTCCATCATGGACATGGAGCATGGTGAGCAGATCAGCATCCCCGGACGCGATATCGACGAACCGGTGCTGCACCACGGCCGTGGCGGCAAGCAGACCATCGTTCATCCGGGCAACAAGGAATTCACAGCAGGCGAACATATCGCTCGTCCGCAAGGCGGTGGTGGCGGTGGCGGGCGCGGCAAGGCCGGTAATTCCGGCGAGGGCATGGACGAATTCGTCTTCCAGATCACCCAGGAAGAGTTCCTCGAATTCATGTTCGAAGACCTGGAGCTGCCCAACCTGGTCAAGCGTCACCTGACCGGCGCCGACACCTTCAAGACCGTACGCGCGGGTATCGCCAACGAGGGCAACCCGTCACGCATCAACATCGTGCGCACACTGCGCTCGGCCCATGCCCGACGCATTGCCCTGACCGGCAGCAGCCGCGGCCTGTTGCGCGCAGCGCAAAAGGAACTGGAGCGGCTGAAAGTCGAGGAACCCGACAATTTCACCGACATCCAGGAGGTCGAGGCCGAGATCGTACGCCTCAAGGCGCGCATCAACCGCCTGCCCTTCCTCGACACCTTCGACCTGAAATACAACCTGCTGGTCAAGCAGCCCAACCCCAGTTCCAAGGCAGTGATGTTCTGCCTGATGGACGTCTCCGGCTCCATGACCCAGGCCACCAAGGATATCGCCAAGCGGTTCTTCATCCTCCTGTACCTGTTCCTCAAGCGCAACTACGAACGCATCGAGGTGGTGTTCATACGCCATCACACCAGCGCCCGCGAAGTGGATGAAGAAGAGTTCTTCTATTCGCGCGAGACCGGCGGCACCATCGTCTCCAGCGCTCTGAAGATGATGCAGGAGATCATGGCCGAGCGTTATCCGGCCAGCGACTGGAACATCTATGCCGCCCAGGCGTCGGATGGCGACAACTGGAACGACGACTCCCCCATCTGCCGCGATATCCTGACCAAGCAGATCATGCCGCACGTGCAGTACTACACTTATGTCGAGATCACCCCCCGTGAGCATCAGGCACTGTGGTACGAGTACGAACGTATCGGCGAAGCGTTTCCCGACACCTTCGCCCAGCAACAGTTGGTCTCGGCCGGTGACATCTACCCGGTCTTCCGTGAACTCTTCCAGCGCAGGTTAGCCACATGACCGCCAGAGCACAGAGACGCCAACCCATTTCCACCGGCTCGGAATGGACCTTCGAGCTGATCCAGACCTACGACCGGGAAATCAGCCGCCTGGCCGCGCGCTATGCGCTGGATACCTATCCCAACCAGATCGAGGTGATCACTGCCGAACAGATGATGGACGCCTACGCCTCGGTGGGCATGCCGTTGGGGTATCACCACTGGTCCTACGGCAAACAATTCCTCAGCACCGAAAAGTCCTACAGCCGTGGACAGATGGGCCTGGCCTACGAAATCGTCATCAACTCCGACCCCTGCATCGCCTACCTGATGGAAGAAAACACCATCTGCATGCAGGCGCTGGTGATCGCCCACGCCTGCTACGGGCACAACAGCTTCTTCAAGGGCAACTACCTGTTCCGCACCTGGACCGACGCCAGCTCGATCATCGACTACCTGGTGTTTGCCAAGCAGTACATCGCCCAGTGCGAGGAACGCCACGGCATCGATGCCGTGGAAGACCTCATCGACTCCTGCCATGCCCTGATGAACTACGGCGTCGACCGCTACAAGCGGCCCTACCCCATCTCCGCCGAGGAAGAACGCCGGCGCCAGAAGGAGCGCGAGGAACACCTGCAGCGGCAGATCAACGACCTGTGGCGCACCATCCCCAAGGGCACGGAAAAGGGCAGCGACAGGGACGACGCGCGTTTCCCCGCCGAACCCCAGGAAAACATCCTGTACTTCATCGAGAAACACGCGCCATTGCTCGAGCCCTGGCAGCGTGAGGTCGTGAGGATCGTGCGCAAGATCGCACAGTACTTCTACCCGCAGCGCCAGACCCAGGTGATGAACGAAGGCTGGGCGACCTTCTGGCACTACACCCTGATGAACGACCTGTACGACGAAGGCCTGGTCACTGACGGTTTCATGATGGAGTTCCTGCAGTCGCACACCAGCGTGGTGTTCCAGCCCGGCTTCGACAGCCCCTACTACAGCGGCATCAACCCTTATGCCCTGGGCTTTGCCATGTACACGGACATTCGCCGCATGTGCGAGCACCCGACGGAAGAAGATCGTCGCTGGTTCCCGGAAATCGCCGGCAGCGATTGGTTGTCGACCATCAAGTTCGCCATGAGCAGCTTCAAGGACGAGAGCTTCATCCTTCAGTACCTCTCCCCCAAGGTGATCCGCGACCTCAAGCTGTTCAGCATCCTCGACGACGACCAACGCGACGACCTGCTGGTGCCAGCGATTCACGACGAGGCAGGCTATCGCACCATCCGCGAACAACTGGCGGCGCAGTACAACCTGGGCAACCGCGAGCCCAACGTGCAGATCTGGAGCATCGATCGCCGTGGCGACCGCTCGCTCACCCTGCGCCACCAGCAGCACAACCGCAAACCGCTGGGCGACTCCACCGAGGAAGTGCTCAAGCACCTGCACCGCCTGTGGGGCTTCGACATCCACCTGGAAACCGTACAGGGCGATCAGGTGATGAAGACCCACCACATGCCGCCCCGCGGCGAGCATGGAGAGCCAGGCGACTACGGCCGCATGGACCTCGCCGTCATCCACCACCTCTGAGACCTCGTGACTGCCGACAAGGTATGCTGTCGGCAGTCACGGAGGTTGTACATGCACATCTATAAAGTTGGCGGCGCGGTTCGCGACCGTCTGCTCGGGCGCCCGGTCAGCGATATCGACTGGCTGGTGGTCGGCGCTACGGTCGAAGAGATGCAGGCCCAGGGCTTTCGCCCGGTAGGCGCGGATTTCCCCGTCTTCATCCACCCGAAAACCGGCGAGGAATACGCCCTGGCGCGCACCGAGCGCAAGAGCGGTCGCGGCTATGGCGGATTCACCTTTCACGCCAGCCCCGAAGTCACACTGGAGGAAGATCTGATACGCCGCGACCTGACCATCAATGCGATGGCCGAGGATGACCAAGGCAACCTGTACGACCCCTACCATGGCAAAGTTGATCTGGATAAGCGCATTCTTCGCCATGTTTCCCCGGCATTCGCCGAAGATCCTTTGCGTGTACTGCGCGTTGCCCGCTTTGCCGCCCGCTATGCGCCGCTCGGTTTTCAGGTTGCCGACGACACCCTTGAGCTCATGCGCCAGATCACCGAGTCAGGTGAGCTGCAGGCATTGACGGCCGAACGCAGCTGGAAGGAGATCGAACGGGCGTTACTGGAAAGCGAGCCGCAGGTGTTTATCCAGGTGCTGCGTGAATGTGGCGCCCTGAAGGAGCTGATGCCCGAACTGGAGCATAACGCGGGCACGTTGGCGGCGCTGCGCCAGGCAGCCCAACATCAGCAGCCTTTGGCCGTGCGCTGGGCATGCCTGTTGCGGGGCCTGGAAACGGCGCAGATCAAGGCGCTGAACCAACGCTTCAAGGCGCCGCGGGAATGCCAGGAACTGGCCGTGCTGGTAGGGGAATTTGCCAGGCAGGCTGACGACGCCTTGCAGCTAACGCCTGTGGAGCTACTGGAGATGTTGCAGAAGTTCGACGTTTATCGAAGGCCACAGCGGTTCGAGGACTTCATCGCTGCCTGTGCGATGTCGCAGGGTGATACGGATTATCCACAGGCCGATTATCTGCGCGGGGCTGCGGCAGCAGCGCGGTCGGTGGATGTGAAGCCGCTGGTGGAGGCGGGGCTCACCGGCCAGGGCCTGGGGGAGGCACTCAAAGGCCAACGCCTGAAAGCGCTCGTGGCTTACCGAGCCAGCTGACTCGACCGGCCTTCTCGCGGGTTTGCCCGCGAAGAGGTCGGCAAGGCTTACGCAGGCGTCAGTTGCAACCCACGCCACTCGAAGTCGATCGGCGCCAACACCTGATCGATCTGCGCTTCCTGCCACAACTGCGCCATGCTTTTCCCCGCCCCCGGATGCACCAGCTCCGGCGCCAGCAACGACAGCGGCCACAGCACGAAGGCATTCTTCAGGATCTCGGCCCGAGGCAACACCAGCCCATCGAACGTGCCGTGCAGATCGTCATACATCAATACGTCTATATCCAGCGGCAAGCCCTTGCGCCCCGGGGCATAGCGCCCGTTGTCCGCCTCGATGAACTTGAGTCGGCGATCCAGCTCCATCAGGGGCAGGTCGGTCTTGCCCGTGACCACGAAGTTGATGAACGGCCCGCTCTTGATCCCCACCGCCTGGCTCTCGAACGCCGGCGAACAGCGCATGTCACCGAGAAAGAGCGCCAGCGCATCGAGCCCGGCGCACAGATGCCGGTAGCGGTCGATATTGCTGCCCAGCCCCAGGTAAACCGTGCTCAGAGACATCCGCGCTCGATCTCCACGCCCACGCCACCCCGGGCCGCAGGTACGGCACCGGGCTTGGTCAGTTTCAACCGCATCCACGGAATGTCGAACTCTTCCATCAAGGTCGCCGCCAGGCGCTCGGCAAAGGTTTCCACCAGCTCGAAGCGCGACTGCTCGGCAAAGGCCTGGATACGTGCCGAGACACTGGCGTAGTCCAACGCCAGGCTGAGGTCGTCACCGGCCGCCGCCGGGCGGTTGTCCCAGGCAAAACTCAGGTCCAGGCGCAGGCACTGGCGAATATCCCGCTCCCAGTCATAGGCACCGATGACGGTATCGACTTCCAGTCCCTCGATGAACACTCTGTCCAAGCACTTCTCTCCACAGCACGACAAGGGCGACTGGCGCCGTTAGAATCAGGGCGTCCCCGCCCGGAATAGTTAGCATGTTTTGGTTATTGGCGCTGCTCGCCTACCTGCTCGGCTCGCTGTCCTTCGCCATTGTCCTGAGCCGCCTCAGTGGCAACCCCGACCCGCGCTCCAGCGGCTCGGGCAACGCCGGCGCGACCAACATGCTGCGCCTGGCAGGCCGCAAGCTGGCCATCCTCACCTTGCTCGGCGACCTGTGCAAGGGTTTGCTGCCCGTGCTGCTGGCGAGCCTTGCCGGCCTGAGCCTGCAGGCCCAGGCCTGGATAGGCCTGTGCGCCGTGATCGGCCACCTGTTTCCGCTGTACTTCCGCTTCCAGGGCGGCAAGGGCGTCGCCACTGCGGCGGGCATGCTCATGGGCCTGTACTTCCCCGCCGCGCTGCTGGCGATCGGCGCCTGGCTGCTGACCTTCTACCTCACCCGCACCAGCTCGCTGGCGGCCTTGATCGCCACGCCGCTGACCCTGCCGCTGCTGGCCTGGCGCGAACCGGCCGCGCTGCTGCCAATGACGGTGCTGACAGTACTTATAGTCTGGCGACACCGTAGCAACCTGCGCGACCTGTTTGCCGGCCGCGAACGACATTTCTGAATCACTCGCGGGAAAAACTCTGCCTCACAGCGGCGGCAACTGCTCCATGGGCCAACGCGCCTGCACACTGATCGCCAGATCCTGCTGCTGCCCGGCCAACAGGCGCTGGCAGCCGGCGTAGGCAATCATCGCGCCGTTGTCGGTGCAGAACTTCGGACGCGCGTAATACACATTGCCCTTGATGCTCGCGAGCATGTCCTCGAGCGATGCCCGCAGCGCCTGGTTGGCGCTCACGCCACCGGCGATGACCAGGCGCTTGAGGCCAGTCTGCTTGAGGGCACGCTTGCACTTGATGGTCAGAGTCTCCACCACCGCCTGCTGGAATGCCAGCGACAGGTCGCAACGGGCTTGCTCGCTGTCGTCACCGGCATTGCGGCACTGCTGCCAGGTGTTCAGGGCGAAGGTCTTGAGGCCACTGAAGCTGAACTCAAGCCCCGGGCGATCGGTCATCGGCCGCGGGAATACGAAGCGTCCGGGCGTACCTTGCTCGGCCAGGCGAGCGATCTCGGGGCCGCCGGGATAATTCAGACCGATCAGCTTGGCCGTCTTGTCGAAGGCCTCGCCTGCCGCGTCATCCAGGCTTTCACCCAGAAGCGCGTACTGGCCGATGCCATCGACCTGCACCAACTGCGTGTGACCACCGGATACCAGCAAGGCGACGAACGGGAACTGCGGCGGCTGCTCTTCGAGCATCGGCGCCAGCAGGTGGCCTTCCATATGGTGAACGCCAATTGCCGGAATGTCCCAGGCGAACGCCAGCGCCTGTGCACAGGAGGCGCCAACCAGCAGCGCACCGACCAGCCCGGGGCCTGCGGTGTAGGCAATGGCATCGATGTCGGCGGCGATGCAGCCGGCTTCATCCAGCACTTCGCGAATCAACGGCAGCATGCGCTTGACGTGATCGCGCGAGGCGAGCTCGGGCACCACGCCGCCGTAGACGCGGTGCAGGTCGATCTGGCTGAACAGCGCATCGGCCAGCAGGCCGCGCTCACTGTCGTATAATGCGACGCCAGTTTCGTCGCAGGATGTTTCCAATCCCAGTACTAGCATGGGTCCGTGCCTTGTGGAGGCTGAATTCGAAGCCGCGCATTCTAGTCCCCGTGCAGAGTGCCGACCAGCGGTTTTCGATCAGAGGCTTTGCATTCCGCCACGCTAAGGGTTAACATCCGCAACCCTTGAAAACCGACGTTCTCCAGCACACCTTTGTTTTGCCAGGAGCACGTCTACCCCGGTAATGAATTAAGGTAGCCCTGGATGCCAGCCGTCAAAGTTAAAGAGAACGAACCCTTCGACGTAGCTCTGCGTCGTTTCAAGCGCTCCTGCGAAAAAGCCGGTGTACTGGCTGAAGTTCGTAGCCGCGAGTTTTACGAGAAGCCGACCGCCGAGCGTAAGCGCAAAGCTGCTGCCGCTGTTAAGCGTCACGCCAAGAAAGTTCAGCGCGAACAGCGCCGCGCCGTTCGCCTGTACTAATACAGACGTTCTACGCAAAGCTTCTGCCCAGCCCGGCCTCGTGCCGGGCTAATGGCAGTTGTCGCTTCACCCCTCGGTCATGTGCCTTGGGCGCCCCGGCAAACGCCCATGGGCAGAATTCATACGCCTCACCAGAATGCCCGATGCGGCAGGTGAAACGCAGACACGCATCTCCCTTGTTGCTCTCTCCAGCGATTAGACTTGCCAGTAGCCAGATAACGAGACTGCCATGGCCGGGCTGATTCCCCAGAGTTTCATCGACGACCTCCTCAACCGCACCGACATTGTCGACGTGGTGAGTTCGCGCATCCAACTGAAGAAGACCGGCAAGAACCACTCGGCCTGCTGCCCGTTCCACAAGGAAAAGACGCCGTCCTTCACCGTCAGCCCCGACAAGCAGTTCTACTACTGCTTCGGCTGTGGCGCCGGGGGCAACGCCCTGGGCTTCATCATGGACCACGACAACCTGGACTTCCCCCAGGCGGTCGAGGAACTGGCCCGCGCCGCAGGCATGGAAGTGCCGCGCGAAGAGGGGCGACGCGGACAAAAGCCGCGCCAGCCCACTGATTCGCCGCTGTACCCGCTGCTCGAAGCGGCTGCAGAGTTCTATCGCCAGGCGCTGCGCAACCATCCGACACGCAAGGCAGCGGTCGAGTACCTGAAGGGCCGCGGCCTGTCTGGCGAAATTGCCCGTGATTTCGGCCTGGGTTTCGCCCCGCCGGGCTGGGACAACCTGTTCAAGCACCTTGGCGCCGACACCCTGCAACAGAAGGTGATGATCGACGCCGGCCTGCTGATCGAGAACGCCGAGACCGGCAAGCGCTACGATCGCTTCCGCGATCGGGTCATGTTCCCGATCCGCGACAGTCGAGGCCGGGTGATCGCCTTCGGAGGGCGCGTGCTGGGCGATGACAAGCCCAAGTACCTGAACTCCCCGGAAACCCCGGTGTTCCACAAGGGCCAGGAACTGTACGGGCTGTTCGAGGCACGCAAGCACAACCGCAACCTCGACGAGATCATCGTGGTCGAGGGCTACATGGATGTGATCGCCCTCGCCCAGCAAGGCCTGCGCAACGCCGTGGCCACCCTTGGCACCGCGACCAGCGAAGAGCACCTCAAGCGCCTGTTCCGCGTGGTGCCCAACGTGCTGTTCTGCTTCGACGGCGACCAGGCCGGGCGCAAGGCGGCCTGGCGCGCACTGGAGGCCACCCTGGCGAACCTGCAGGATGGCAGGCGTGCGCGCTTCCTGTTCCTGCCCGAAGGGGAAGATCCGGATACGCTGGTCCGCGCCGAAGGCACCGACGCCTTCCAGGCCCGCATCCATCAGCACGCCCAGCCGCTCGCCGACTATTTCTTCGAGCAACTGGCCAGCGAAGCCGACCCACGCTCACTGGAAGGCAAGGCGCACATGGCGACCCTGGCTGCACCGTTGATCGAAAAGATTCCGGGCGCCAATCTGCGCCAGTTAATGCGCAATCGCTTGAAGGAAATTACTGGTCTTGATGTCCAACAAATGGAGCAGTTGGCGCAGAATACGCCCGCACCCAGCGTACCGGACTATGATCCAGGCTATGACTACGATGCCATGGCCAGCTACACGCCGGACTTCAGCGAACAGCATTACGACTACGCCCCCACCCAGCAGGAGCAGCGCCCCTGGACACCCAACAAGGGGGGTGGCAAGAAGCCCTGGGATGGCAATGGCAAGCCTTGGGACAAGAACCGCAAGGGCGGCAAGGGCTGGCAGCGCGACGAAGCGCCTCCACGCACACCGGCACCGGTCGAACCCCCGGCGCTCGCGGCCTTGCGCACATTGCTGCACCATCCGCTGCTGGCCGGAAAGGTCGAGGACGCGAGCCATTTCGCCGACGAAGAACATCTTTACAGCCAGTTGCTGGTGGCCCTGATCGAAGCCGTGCAGAAGAATCCTGGGCTAAGCTCCATGCAGCTGATCGCACGCTGGCACGGCACCGAACAGGGGCGTCTGTTGCGGGCGCTGGCAGAGAAGGAATGGCTGATCGATGCCGATAACCTTGAACAACAGTTTTTCGACACCATAACTAGCTTGTCAGCCCGCCAGCGCGAGCGAAGCTTGGAACATCTGCTCAGGAAAGCACGTCAAAGTGAGTTGAGCACCGAGGAAAAATCCCAGTTGCTCGCCCTGCTCAGCAGGAATGTTCCCGCACAAACCCCGACCTCATCTGGCGCGTGAGGTCCATGCTCGGGTATAATCCTCGGCTTGTTTTTTGCCCGCCAAGACCTTCAGTGGATAGGGTGTTATGTCCGGAAAAGCGCAACAGCAATCTCGTATCAAAGAGTTGATCACCCGCGGTCGTGAGCAGGGCTACCTGACTTACGCGGAGGTCAACGACCACCTGCCTGAGGATATTTCAGATCCGGAACAGGTGGAAGACATCATCCGCATGATCAACGACATGGGGATCAACGTATTCGAGAGTGCTCCGGATGCGGATGCCCTGTTGTTGGCGGAAGCCGACACCGACGAAGCCGCAGCCGAAGAAGCCGCCGCAGCGTTGGCGGCCGTTGAAACCGATATCGGCCGCACGACCGACCCGGTACGCATGTACATGCGTGAAATGGGTACCGTCGAGCTCCTGACCCGCGAAGGCGAGATCGAAATCGCCAAGCGCATCGAGGAAGGTATCCGCGAAGTCATGGGCGCCATCGCTCACTTCCCGGGCACCGTCGATCACATTCTCGGCGAGTACGACCGTGTAACGACCGAAGGCGGCCGTCTGTCGGACGTTCTCAGCGGCTACATCGACCCTGACGACAATATCGCCGCGCCTACCGAAGAAGTACCGATCCCAGGCGCCAAGACTGCAGCGGCGAAGGAAGAGTCGGAGGACGAAGAAGAAGGCGACGAAAACAGCGACGACAGCGAGGAAGAGGGCGAAAGCGGCCCCGATCCAGAAGTTGCCCGTCAGCGTTTCGGCGCCGTCTCCGATCAGCTCCAGGCCACCAACAAGGTCCTGAAGAAGCATGGTCGCAGTGGCAAGGAAAGCGTTGCGGCGCTCCAGGCCCTGGCCGATCTGTTCATGCCGATCAAGCTGGTGCCCAAGCAGTTCGACGTGCTCGTCGAGCGTGTCCGCGGTGCCCTTGACCGCCTGCGTCAGCAGGAGCGCGCGATCATGCAACTGTGCGTGCGTGATGCCCGCATGCCGCGTGCCGACTTCCTGCGCCTGTTCCCGAGCAACGAGACCGACCAGACCTGGAGCGGTGACCTCGCCAAGCGCAGCACCAAGTGGGCCGCCGCCCTGGGTGAGAAGGACGCCGCGATCGTCGCCTGCCAGCAGAAGCTGATCGACCTTGAGACCGAGACCGGCCTGACCGTCGCGGAAATCAAAGAGATCAACCGTCGCATGTCGATCGGCGAGGCGAAAGCCCGTCGCGCCAAGAAAGAAATGGTCGAGGCGAACCTGCGTCTGGTGATCTCTATCGCCAAGAAGTACACCAACCGCGGCCTGCAGTTCCTCGACCTGATCCAGGAAGGCAACATCGGCCTGATGAAGGCGGTGGACAAGTTCGAATACCGCCGTGGCTACAAGTTCTCGACCTACGCCACTTGGTGGATCCGACAGGCGATCACCCGTTCGATCGCCGACCAGGCGCGCACCATCCGGATTCCGGTGCACATGATCGAGACGATCAACAAGCTCAACCGTATTTCCCGACAGATGCTGCAGGAAATGGGTCGCGAACCGACCCCGGAAGAGCTGGGTGAGCGCATGGAAATGCCTGAGGACAAGATCCGCAAGGTATTGAAGATCGCCAAAGAGCCGATCTCCATGGAAACCCCGATCGGCGACGACGAAGATTCGCATCTGGGCGACTTCATCGAGGACTCCACCATGCAGTCCCCGATCGACGTGGCCACGGTCGAAAGCCTCAAGGAAGCCACTCGCGACGTGCTCTCGGGCCTGACCGCACGCGAAGCCAAGGTGCTGCGCATGCGTTTCGGTATCGACATGAACACCGACCACACACTTGAAGAAGTCGGCAAACAGTTCGACGTGACCCGCGAGCGGATCCGTCAGATTGAAGCCAAGGCGTTGCGCAAGCTGCGCCACCCGACGCGAAGCGAGCATCTGCGCTCCTTCCTCGACGAGTGATGACGAACCCCGGCCCAGGCCGGGGTTTTTCATGGGCGACAAAAAGCAGCAGGCAATCTGCCGCATTCACCGGCACTCTTCACCCGCGTCCGTCTACACTCGAATCAGCCCCCTGATAGAGAGAGGTCGCCATGCCCTTGATGCCGGCACTTCTGCTGCTCTTGATGATCTGGAACACAGCGGCCGGCGCCCTGACCCTGACGGACGAAGAACAAGCCTGGCTCAACGCCCATCCGCAGCTGCGCCTGGGCGTGGATGCGTCTTGGCCGCCATTCGAATTTCGCGACCAGGAAGGTCGCTATCAGGGATTGGCCGCCGACTACATTGCCCTGGTCCAGCAACGCCTGGGCGTCACGCTGCAGCCGGTCGAGCCCAGCAATTGGTCGCAAGTACTTGAGCAAGCACGACAGAACCGTATCGACTTGCTTCCAGGCATCATGTCGACGCCCGAACGCCAATCCTACCTAGCCTTCACCCGCCCCTACCTCGATTTCCCCATCGTCATCCTCGCCCACGAGGGCGGCCCTCAGCCACGCACCCTCAAAGACCTGTACGGCCTGAAAATCGCGGTCGTGGAAAACTACGCCCCCCATGAATTGCTGCGCACCCACCACCCGGACCTCAATCTGGTGGCCTTGCCCAATGTCAGTTCAGCCCTGCAGGCGTTGGCTACCGACGAAGTGGATGCGGTGGTTGGCGACCTTGCATCGAGCATCTGGAGCCTGCGCCAGCTCAAGCTCGATGGCCTGTACGTCAGTGGCGAGACGCCCTACCGCTATCAGTTGGCCATGGCCGCCCCACGAGAACAGAAAATCCTCATCGGCATTCTCGACAAAGTCATGGCCGACCTGAGCAGTACCGAAATCAGTGACATTCAGGAGCGCTGGGTCGGCAACGTCGTCGATCAACGGAGCTTATGGCGCGACCTAGTGATTTATGGCCTGCCGACATTGGCCGTTGTGCTGCTGATCCTCGCCGCCATGCTGCGCATCAATCGCCGCCTCAGCTCGGAGATTTCGCGGCGGATCGCTCTGGAGCAAGAGCTACGCAGCAGCGAATACCACTACCGCAGCCTGATCGAGAGCCTTTCGGCCATCGCCTGGGAGGCCGACGCCAACGACTTCACCTACAGCTACGTCTCCCCGCATGCCGAGGGCCTGCTCGGCTATCCGCTGCGGGAATGGCTCAAACCCGGCTTCTGGCGCGGCATCCTGCACCCCGAAGACGCCCTCTGGGCCCAGGCCTACTGCGATGCCGAAACCGCCGCCGGGCGCGACCACAGCCTCGACTATCGCGTGGTGCGTGCCGACGGGCACATCCTCTGGGTACGCAATATCGTCAGCATGATCGAGCAAGGCCACAAGCCGCTGATGCGCGGCCTGATGATCGACATCAGCGAAACCAAACGTACCGAGGATGCCCTGCGCCTATCCGAACAGAAGTTCGCCTCGGTGTTTGAGCAATGCCCCGACATCCTGCTCATCGCCCGCCACAGCGACGGCTGCCTGCTGGAGGTCAACAAAGCATTCGAAGAGCAGATCGGCCTGAGCCCAGCCCAGGTCATAGGCCGCACCGCCACAGAACTGGACCTGTGGGGCGTTGCGGGCTCCGGCCCGACGATCCTTGAGCGCATGCAACTGGGCGGCATCCGCAATCTGGAAATGAGCTTCCGGCGCAGCAACGGCGAGTTATTCACAGGCCTCACCTCCGCTGAAAGCTTCGACCTGGACGGCACACCGGCGCTGGTGGTTGCTGTACGCGACATCAGCCAGCTCAAGGAAACCCAGCAACAGTTGCAGACTTCCGAAGAGAAGTTCGCCAAGGCCTTCCACGCATCTCCCGATGGCTTGCTGCTGTCGCGCCAGAGCGATGGCCTGCTGCTGGAAGCCAACGAAGGTTTCTGCCGCCTGACCGGCTACGACATCAACCCGAGTCTTGGCCACAACAGCCTCGACCTGGGCATCTGGGTCGACCTCAAAGAACGTGATCGGCTGATCGAACTGCTCAAGCGCGATGGTTTTGCGCGCGATTTCAGTTGCCATATCCGCCGTAGCGACGGCCAGATCCGCCTGTGTGAAATGTCCGCTCGGCCACTGCCAATCGGCGGCATCGACTGCATGCTGACCATCACCCGCGACATCACCGAGCGCCACATGATGCAGGAAAAACTGCAACTGGCCGCCACGGTCTTCGAGAACACCGCCGAGGGCGTGCTGATCACCGATACCGAACAGCGCATCAGCGCGGTCAACCGCGCCTTCAGCGAGATCACCGGCTACAGCGAGCTCGAAGCCCTAGGCCAGACCCCGCGTCTGCTCGCCTCCGGTCAACATGACAGCGCCTTCTACGTCGCCATGTGGCATCAGCTCACCGCCGAAGGCCATTGGCAGGGCGAGATCTGCAACCGACGCAAGAACGGCGAGTTCTACCCTAGTTGGCTGACCATCAGCGCCGTACGCAACAGTGAGCACGAGACCACCCATTTCGTCGCCGTGTTCGCCGACATCTCCAGCCTCAAGCACGCCCAGGCCAAGCTCGACTACCAGGCGCACCACGACCCGCTCACCGGCCTGCCCAACCGCACCCTGTTCGAGAGCCGCCTGCAGGCTGCCCTCACCTGCGCCCAGGCCTCCAGCCGCCAGGGCGCAGTGCTGTTCCTCGACCTCGACCGCTTCAAGCACATCAACGACAGCCTCGGCCACCCGGTCGGCGACCTCTTGCTAAAGGGCATCGCCCAACGCCTGAAAGAACAGGTTCGCGATGTCGACACCGTCGCCCGCCTGGGCGGCGACGAATTCATCATCCTGTTGCCCGGCCTGCATCGCCCAAGCGACGCCAGCGCCATCGCCAACAAGCTACTGGCGTGTTTCCACGCCCCGGTTCAGGCCGGCGAGCACGAGTTCTTCACCAGTGCCAGCATCGGTATCAGCCTGTACCCGCAGGACGGCACCGACGTCGCCACATTGATCCGCAACGCCGACGCCGCGATGTACCGCTCCAAGGCCAAGGGCCGCAACCGCGTCGAAAGCTACACCCTCGACCTCACTGCCCAGGCCAGCGAGCGTATTTTCCTCGAGCATGAGCTGCGCCGCGCCATCGAACGCAACGAACTGAGCCTGTACTACCAACCCAAGTTCAGCCTCAAGACCCAGGGGTTGGTCGGTGCCGAGGCGCTGATCCGCTGGAACCACCCGACCTTCGGCGAGGTGCCGCCGGAGCAGTTCATTCACCTGGCCGAAGAGAACGGCAGCATCCTCCAGCTCGGCGACTGGGTGCTGGAGCAGGCCTGCCAGCAGATGCACACCTGGAAACGCACCTACCAGGCGTTCGGCCCGCTGTCGATCAACCTCGCAGGTGCTCAATTGCGCCAGCCCAGCCTGACCCGGCGGATCGAGCACCTGCTCAAGACCTTCCACCTCAAGGCCGGCGACCTGCAGCTGGAAATCACCGAGAACTTCATCATGAGCCAGGCCGAAGAAGCCCTGGCCATCCTGCATCAGCTCAAGCACCTCGGTGTGCAACTGGCGATCGACGACTTCGGCACCGGCTACTCCTCGCTGAGCTACCTGAAGCGCCTGCCGCTGGACATCCTCAAGATCGACCAGTCGTTCATCCGCGGCCTGCCCGACGACCCCCACGACGCCGCCATCGCCCGCGCCATCATTGCCCTGGGCCGCAGCATGCAGTTGACCATCATCGCCGAAGGCGTGGAGAACCAGGCCCAGCAACGCTTCCTCGCCGCAGAAGGATGCGAACAGATCCAGGGCTACATCGTCAGCCTGCCCCTGCCGGCCGACGAATTCGCCGCCACCTTTCTTCGCATAGCACTGTCGGATCTTTCAGATGGCACCCTTAGCAAACCCTCGTTATAATCCGGCCGACCTCTGGGGCCTATAGCTCAGTTGGTTAGAGCAGAGGACTCATAATCCTTTGGTCCACGGTTCGAGTCCGTGTGGGCCCACCAAAAAAATCAAAGGCTTGCGAGAATATCGCAAGCCTTTTTTCTTGTAGAGCGCGTCGTTTTCCCCTTTCGTTCCCCGTTTCGTGCCATCGGTGCGCGGCAGGAAGCGCGCTGGCTAACGCTGAAAATCAAACGCGCAGAACCCCTTCATAGTCCCCGTCCGTGGGCCCCAATAATGACCATGTGGGGTCTTGCACCTCACCGAATGATCAGAGCAGACCGGCCCGCAGCGGCGAATTTCAGACATATGTATCTGAAAGTGGCTGAATGTGACGATTGGATCGTGCATACTTGGTGATGGCACTTGGCCAATCACCAGTCCCATTTCATTTTCTTATGCCAAAAGTCAGTCTGTCCGGTATACAGCAGGGAAGCACGTATGAGTACACTGCATTTGCATTTTGATGGCGATATCACTAGAAACCATACCGTTAGCTTGCGCACTCTTGGGCGGAGCTTGCATCACCTCCAGGGTGCAGTAAACCGAGCCCATCTAGATGTAAAGTACGGTGAGGTTTGGAAAAATGCCCGGCTCAGTGCAGAAGATTATATAGAGACCGAATTGTGGTCTCGCCCGCCCCGTGATGGTGGCTTCATAATTGAGTTTGTGGAAAATAGTCCACGTATCAAACGTACGCTGAAACGCATAGTCGGCGCAATCAGTCCAGCGGTAGAAAAGTCACGAGCGCAAGCGTTGGTGAATGCTGGCTCATTAGTGCAGCAGGCCGTCCAGAGAGATCAGCAAGTATCACTCGGAATAATTACCCCTGAGACATATGAAAACTATGTTCCAAATGCATCGCAGCACCCGTATGGAGACCGAGCAATAAATAAGGAAATTGATCAGCTGATAAGTGTTGTTAGACACCCGAACGCGGGAAAAAGCACAATCGAAATAATCGTGGATGCAGATAGACCTATCCCTTTCAAGTTTGACAGAGTATCAAGCGAAAATTTCCACTCCATGGTTTCGAACAGGCATCTCGGGGAGCCTTTAATATTCCAGGTCAAAGTCACAGAATTGGATTCGGGGAATAAATCTGCTAAGGTGACCAATGTGGTCACCGAAAGAACTGTAAAACTAAACTACAGCAGTGAAGTAGAGTTCGAGCAGATCAAGAAATATCTGGGCTCCGCTGTTCCAATGACATTTCTTGGAAGCCCAATATTTGAAGGGGGAGCATATGATGCGAAGGGCGGAGATGTTTTCTTCATCAGGTTGGCGTAATGGATAAGCTGCTAGAATACTGCAAGGCAAGGTATGATGAGGAGCTTGGCTTCAAGTTTAGCCTGGCAAACATATTTGCCTGGCTATTCTTCGTGGTGTCTATATTCATTTCCAGTAATAACCTTTCGGATGTGGTTTTTTGTGGCCTTTCCCAAATAAAGGTCAAAAACATGTTGGATATGTCTGATGGCGTCATCCCGTCTCTTACAATGCTACAGCTCCTTTATTCGGTGGGATTTGTGATAGCCACAGCCTGGCTGTGTCGTAGCATGTCCGAAGGTTTGTTCTACCTATTTACTCTGAAAGAAGAATTTAAAACTCTTGTAATTGACATAACACTAAAGTTCCATGATGTAAAAGGAAATGACGTCCAACGCAAAGCTTTGGGTCTCGGTGCAAAAGTCGAGATTGATAGAAATATCAAGAAAATTCGACGCACCACATCCCTGGCCGAGGTGTTTTTAGTTATAGCGCTTTGCACAGCAATATTAATGCCACTATCAATGATAAACATAATAGTTTTCGCTGTGTGTGGTTTAACATTTCTTGTGATAGTGTGGTCATCTTTTCATTATTTTGTTTCTGACGTATTGCCTTATCACGTCGCCATAAAGTATTCAGCAGGCGAACTTGCTGAAATAAGACAGAGCTACACAGCGTCTTTGCACTGAAGTGGCTCTGGATCACTTTAAGCCTTGTCCTCGGCGTAGATCGATGCCGAAATGATCGCCCCGCCCCAGCGGCGCTTGCCGATGCAGATCGGTACTGGGTTGCCGCTGGCTGTAGTGTTCTTGGCGGAGCCGAAAGCGTAGGACGGCAGGTTCTCAGGCGCTCCGCTCATGGCTAGCCCTTTGGCTTGTGGACTCAGCATCTGGATGACGCCACCTGCCACGTTTGCGAGCCCTCCCACGAGGAGCGCTGGCTGTGTGCCAGGCGCCACGAAGAACGAGGCGACGATGAGAGCGGCGCCAAGGATCGTTTGAAACAGCCATCGGTAACCGAACCTACAACCGGAAACCGACGCAGATGCAGAGCTATGCCTGGAAGCTTGTAGCCCTTGAGCTACAAGACAGCTTGGACTGTGCCATTTTGTAGCCCAAGAGCCACAAATGACCTCTTTCAACGATGTTTCTGAAACGCTGAACAAGCGTGCGCGCAACAACCCTGATCAGACGCGCTCATCAACCTAGCAAGCCCGGCTTGAGAATTAGACAGTGAGCCGAATAAGCGGCATTATCGGCTCACTGCATGAGCCGAATAGGCTCGTTAATCGGCTCACAGATGAACAACCCTTATGAATGACCCGCTCTGGATCTGGCAGCAGCCCGACTGGCCGCACTTCAGTTGGCAAGCCGAAGCGCTCGCCCCGCTGTTGCGAGCCTGCAGCCAGGCTCAGGGGCGTCTGTTGGGAATGCTCGGTGCGGTGGGCAGTGACACCGAAGTGCAGAGCAGCCTGGATGCCATGCTGCAGAACATCGTCACCTCCTCAGCCATCGAGGGTGAGCAACTGAATGTCGGTTCGGTGCGTTCATCACTGGCCCGGCGCTTGGGGCTGAGCGAAGAGGGTCGCACCACCTCACGTTCCGAAGGCCTGGCGGAACTGCTGCTCGATGCCACCTGCCTGCATCAACAACCGCTAGACGAACAGCGACTCTTCACCTGGCACCGTTGGCTATTCCCCACCGATGACCAACTACTGGCTCGACCGCTACACATCGGCACACTGCGCGGCGAAGAGCCGATGCAGGTCGTTTCCGGTCGCATAGACCGCCCTACGGTACATTTCGAGGCCCCTCCCCGCGCAGGGCTGGAAGCGCAATTGGCGGACTTTCTCGGCTGGTTCGAGAGCAGCCGAAGCGATGCCAGCCTTGACCCCTTTCTGCGCGCTGGCATCGCCCATTTCTGGTTCGTGACCCTACACCCTTTCGACGACGGCAATGGTCGCCTCACCCGCGCCATCACCGATCTGGCGCTGGCCCAAGGCGAACAGCAAGCCATTCGATTTTACGCGATGTCCGCGAGCATCCTCGACGACCGCGCCGGTTACTACCGCATCCTCGAAGTCAGTCAGAAAGGTGGGCTAGATATCACCAGTTGGTTGCAGTGGTTTCTCGCAACCTTACTCAACAGCCTGGAGCAGGCTCTCGCTCGCATCGACCGTGTACTGGTCAAGGCGCGCTTTTGGCAGGCACACCGCAGCCAAACGCTATCGGCAGAGCAGATCAAAGTTCTGAACCGCCTGCTCGATGGTGGCGAAAGGGGTTTCGAGAACGGTATCAGCGCGGGGCAATACCAAGCCGTGGCCAAAGTCTCCAAAGCCACCGCGACCCGTCATCTGAGCGACCTGCTAGGGAAAGGTTGCATCGAACGGCTACCCGGTGGTGGACGTAGCACCCGTTACCAGATAGCACGCTGAGCACCTGAGCCGATCTCATCAGCCCCTGGTGCGTCATCGCGCCATAGGACTATGGTCGCGATCCCCTCGAGCCATTGAAAGCAATTAGCCATTATCCAGATCTGTGCCAGACATCAGGTTTTCGGCACATCTGCTCGCCCTGCCACGGGCGCTCGTCAAGCAGCTCGGCTCAAGGAAGAAAATGGATCACAGCCCTCTCGCCTTACGGCATTTTCGTGCTGGAAAAGAAGAACATGACCGGCTGGATCTTCGGCAGCGAGAAACAGGCGCAGTGTGGGCCCACCAGATACGACAAAGCCGCGCATCAGCGCGGCTTTTTTGCGTTTGGTGGGACGGCCACGTCAGGCAAACAACCCTCAGCCGCCAATCCCCTCCAGCGTCACCTCCACCAACGCCTCCACATACGCCGCCTCCAGCGGCTCACCGGAAAACAGAATCCGGTACACCAGCGGTGCCATCAGTCTATCGACCACGCGATCATTGCTCGGAACCGGCTCACCGCGTGCCACTGCGCGTTCGAGAATCGCACCAAACTGCGCCGTGGCAATTTCCAGGCAGCGCCCGGAGCAGCCGCCACCAGCTGCCAGCAGGTCGAGCACCGCGGCGCGGCCGGGCACCGATGATGTCTCTTCCATGTACTGGATGCCCCAGGCGAGCAGGTCTCCGGGCAGGCTGCCGGTGTCGGCCGGGCCGCTGTCCGGACGGATGCGCTGCAGCGCAACGTCTCCCAGCAGTTCGTTGAGGTCGCCCCAGCGCCGGTAGATGGTCGAAGGCGTCACACCCGCGCGGGCAGCGATCAGCGGCACGGTCAGTTCGCCACGCTCGCGCTCCTCCAGCAACTGGTTGACCGCACTGTGGACCGAAGCCTGGACCCTCGCACTACGCCCGCCTGGACGCACGCCCTGATTGATCGCCATACGCACCTTAACGCAAAGAATTTGCTTTTATCTCGAAACAGGTTCATCGTCTGCAAAAGCTAACTCTTAGCCTTTGCGAGAGCAACCATGAGCGATACCTTACCCAAAAGCACGCGCGAACGCCGCAACGGTCTGTCTCGCGCCGCGTCCCTGTGGTTGCTGGGGGCGATTCTGATCGCCTTCTCGGCTGCGGCCAGCGCGCCGACACCACTCTATGCCCTCTACCGCGAAACCTGGGGCTTCTCGCCGGCCTTGCTGAGCGTGGTGTTCAGCATCTACGCGGGCGGTTTGCTGCTGACGCTGCTGGTCTGCGGCTCGCTGTCCGATCACATCGGCCGGCGCCCGGTGATCGCGGCGGCCTTGGCGCTGGAGGTATTGGCCATGGCGGTATTCCTGCGGGCAGAATCGGTCGAGGCGCTGATCGTCGCGCGCCTGCTGCAGGGCTGCGCCACAGGGCTTGCCACCAGTGTGCTCGGCGCGGCGTTGCTGGACTTCGACCGTGAGCGCGGGCCGCTGCTCAATAGCGTGACGCCGATGCTGGGCCTGGCCCTTGGCGCCTTGGGCAGTAGTGCGTTGATGCAGTTTTCCGGCGAGCCGCTGCACCGGGTCTTCCTGGTCCTGTTGGGCGTCTTTGCACTGTTCGCGGTATTGCTGCCGCGCCTGCCGGAAAGCATCAGCCGTCAGCCCGGCGCCTGGGCCTCGCTGCGACCACGGGTACGAATTCCACCGCAGGCCCGGCGCGCCTTCTGGCGGATCGCTCCGCTGAATGCGAGCCTCTGGGCACTGGGCGGCTTCTACCTGTCGCTGGGGCCGACCCTGGCGCGCCAGGTCACGGGGCTGCAGGCACCGCTGGTCGGCGGCACCCTGGTTTTCCTGCTGACCAGCTGCGGCGCGCTGGGCATCTTCGCCCTGCGCAACAGCGAGGCCCAGGTGATCCTGCGCCGCGGCAGCCTGGCACTGGTCAGCGGCTTGCTGCTGACCCTGATCGGCGTGGACGGCGGCCTGGCCTGGCTGTTCTTCCTCGGCACCGCGGTCGCCGGCCTGGGCTTTGGTGGCGGGTTTCTCGGCGCCCTGCGCTCGGTCGTACCGCTGGCCCATGCTCACGAACGCGGCGGGCTGATGGCCGGGTTCTATGTGCTGAGTTACCTGGCCTTCAGCCTGCCGGCAGTGGCCGCCGGCATCGCCACCCAGCATGTCGGGCTGGTCGTGACCACCAATGCCTATGCCTGTGTGCTGCTGCTGGCGGCGGCCATGGTGCTTTTGTCGGGCAGTCGCAGCGATCGGTCGCCTGCAGCGTCGGTCGGCTGAGCGTCCCGGCAACGCTCAGCGCTGCAGCAGCGTCGCCTGCCGCGGGTTGTAGAACGTCGTGTCGGCGGGAATGTCGCGGGTGACCAGTGACATCGCACCAATCACCACGTTGTCGCCGATGCGCAGGCGGTCGGCGATGATGCAGCTGTTGGCGCCCAGGCTGACGTTATCGCCGATCTCCAACGCGTAGTGCTCCAGCCCCAAGGTCTTGATGCCTATGGTGCAGTTCTGGCGAATGAAGAAATTGCGCCCGATCCGTACATGCCGGGTAATGACAACGCCTGGCAGATGGGCGATGCGCAACCCCGGCGCAATCTGCGCGCCGATGTCGATGTCCACGGCATACTTCAGGTTGAGTCGCTGCTGCAGGCCCCGGGCATAGCGGCGCGCCAGCCCTCCCTTGCCATCCAGGTACTGCGCCAGACGGTAGCAAAACAGGAAGCGCAGCTTGTTATCCCTGCGCGACCGACGCAGGACATTACTCAGCAAACTGATCCACCGTCCCGGCTTCTTCTTATTGGAAACTTCCAGTCGCCAGCACTCGAGCAGATGTTCGAAGGTCAATGCCGGTTTCCCCCTGCGCTATCAAAAGCTCCAGCGTAACAAGGTTTTCCAGAAATACTTCAGCGGCGAACGCAGGTGACGCGCCCAGTTCTGCTGCCACTGCGCATCCTCATGCCGGGCGACACGCGCATCCTGGGAGGCGGCGGTGCTGATGCGGCGGAACAGCATCGGGTAGGCGCAGTGCTGCTTGATCCGTCGCTTGAACAGGCTGTCCAGTGTCCTGCCGTCGTAGGGCGCGGCCACCAGCACTCGACAGCCTTCCTGGGAAAGAATGTAGGCATGCGGCGCACTGACCCGGCCACGGGCGATGAACGGAAACCAGGTCAGCCAGGTGCGGCCCATGGTGTAGCCCAGGTGCAGGCTCTCGAACGGGCGGGTGGCGATGAAGCGGTTGATCCAGTTGATCGACGCGGCGCACCAGTCGTAGGCCTTGGCATCGTCCTCGAAAATCAGGATGCGTTGCCAGCCCTGCTCCAGGGCCATCAGCGCCAAGGCGCGATGGGACTCGTAGTGGGCCCGGATCGGGTTGACGTCCTTGTCCCTCAGGTGGAAGACCAGCGGATTGCCAATCCTGCTGCCCACTTCTCGCATGAAACGCTCGCGGCTGTCTTGCCGATCGCGCAAGGAAACACAGAACGCCGCATCGACGTCGAACTTGAACAGGCTGGACACGTGGCACCTACCGCTAGGCAGAGAGGATTTCTGGCGCCAATTCCATAGCGCGAATGATTATCAAATACCAAGTGGCGCATCATAATACGCGCCCGCTTTGAGACAGAAGTGAAATCGATTAAATCATTTTGCCATCATCGTGCGAACGGCTCACCTTGCCGCCCGAGCCCAGGTCTGGCTAGGCTAGCGCACCCATTGCAGAGATTTGTCATGCCGGACTCCCGCGCCATCGCCCTCGACGAAATCGATCGCCAGCTCATCGCCCTGCTGCAGATCAACGCCCGCGAAAGCGTCGCCACTCTCGCACGCCATCTGGGCATCGCCCGCACCACCGTCACCTCGCGGCTGACGCGCCTGGAGAAACACAAGGTGATCACCGGCTACGGCGTCCGCCTGGGCCAGCGCCTGGCCGGGGGTGGTCTGCAGGCCTATGTCGGCATCACGGTGCAGCCACGCTCGGGACGCGAGGTGGTGCGCCGCCTGTCGGCAATGGGGCAGGTACAGCAACTGTGTGCGGTGAGTGGCGAGTTCGACTACGTCGCCTGGCTGCTCAGCGACTCTCCGGAACAACTCGACCAATTGCTCGACCAGATCGGCAGCCTGGAAGGCGTGGAAAAGACCACCACCTCGATCATCCTGAGCAGCAAGGTGGATCGCGGGCAGCCTGGATAGAGGTATCGCCACAATGCAAACTCTTATCGTCATATCGACATAATCCCCTGCAGATCGACGCCACTATTGCTCTTAATTACGAGCGCCCCGCTTCATAAAATGACCACCAGGCATTTCCTATACTCAGGCTCCGCCCTCAGCGCAGCCGCTCTGGCAAGGTCATCAGATGAACAAGAAAAACCGCCACCCCGTCGAGGGCAAACCGCCGGTCACCATCTTCGGTCCTGATTTTCCCTTCGCCTTCGACGACTGGCTGGAGCATCCCGCAGGCCTTGGCAGCATCCCCCCTGAACGGCATGGCGAAGAAGTGGCGATCGTCGGTGCCGGTATCGCCGGGCTGGTGGCGGCCTACGAACTGATGAAGCTGGGCCTCAAGCCCGTCGTCTACGAGGCCTCGAAGCTCGGCGGGCGCCTGCGCTCGCAGGCCTTCAACGGCACCGACGGTATCGTCGCCGAACTGGGCGGCATGCGCTTCCCGGTGTCGTCCACCGCCTTCTACCACTATGTCGACAAGCTCGGCCTGGAAACGAAACCCTTTCCCAACCCGCTGACCCCGGCCTCGGGCAGCACGGTGATCGACCTCGAAGGCCAGACCTACTACGCCGAGAAGGCCGCCGACCTGCCGGCGCTGTTCCATGAGGTGGCCGAAGCCTGGGCCGACGCGCTGGAAGACGGCGCACGCTTCGGCGAGATCCAGCAGGCCATCCGCGAGCGCGACGTGCCGCGCCTGAAAGCTCTGTGGGACACCCTGGTGCCGCTGTGGGACGACCGCACCTTCTACGATTTCGTCGCCACCTCCAAAGCCTTCGCCAAGCTGAGCTTCCAACACCGGGAAGTGTTCGGCCAGGTCGGTTTCGGCACCGGCGGCTGGGATTCGGACTTCCCCAACTCGATGCTGGAAATCTTCCGTGTGGTCATGACCAACTGCGACGATCACCAGCACCTGGTGGTCGGAGGCGTGGAGCAAGTGCCGCAGGGCATCTGGCGGCATGTGCCGGACAGCACTGCGCATTGGCAGGCCGGCACCAGCCTCAGCTCGCTGCATGGCGGCGCGCCGCGGGCGGGGGTCAAGCGCATCGCCCGCGCCAGCGATGGCCGTCTGGCGGTTACCGACAACTATGGCGACACCCGCCACTACGCCGCCGTGCTCACCACCTGCCAGAGCTGGCTGCTGACCACCCAGATCGACTGCGAAGAGTCGCTGTTCTCGCAGAAGATGTGGATGGCCCTGGACCGCACCCGCTACATGCAGTCCTCGAAGACCTTCGTCATGGTCGACCGCCCGTTCTGGAAGGACAAGGACCCGCAGACCGGCCGCGACCTGCTGAGCATGACCCTCACCGATCGCCTGACCCGCGGCACCTACCTGTTCGACAACGGTGACGACAAGCCGGGAGTGATCTGCCTGTCGTACGCATGGATGAGCGATGCGCTGAAGATGCTGCCGCACCCGACCGAGAAACGCGTGCAGCTGGCCCTGGATGCGCTGAAGAAGATCTACCCGAAAACCGACATCGCCGGGCACATCATCGGCGACCCGATCACCATCTCCTGGGAAGCCGACCCCTACTTCCTTGGCGCCTTCAAAGGCGCGCTGCCAGGTCACTACCGCTACAACCAGCGCATGTACGCGCACTTCATGCAACAGGACCTGCCCCCCGAGCAGCGCGGCATCTTCATTGCTGGCGATGACGTGTCCTGGACCCCGGCCTGGGTCGAAGGCGCGGTGCAGACGTCGCTGAATGCGGTGTGGGGTATCATGAACCACTTCGGCGGCAAGACCCACGCGGACAACCCCGGGCCGGGCGACGTGTTCCACGAGATCGGCCCGATCGCCCTGCCTGACTGACACGAGGAGGCGCCCATGCGCATCGCCCTGTTCCAGGGCACGCCCAGGCCACTGGACGTGCCCGGCAATCTCGAACGCCTGCAGCAGCAGGCGCAACTGGCCGCAGCGCGTGGCGCGCAACTGCTGGTGTGCCCGGAGATGTACCTCAGCGGCTACAACATCGGCGCCGACGCGGTGCAGCGCCTGGCCGAACCCGAAGACGGACCGTCGGCCATGGCGGTGGTGGAGATTGCCCAGGCGCAGCGCATCGCCATCGTCTATGGCTACCCGGAGCGGGCCGAGGACGGCTCGATTCACAACAGCGTGCAACTGATCGACGCCCACGGCCGCAGCCTGTGCAACTACCGCAAGACCCACCTGTACGGCGAGCTGGACCGCTCGATGTTCAGCCCCGGTGCCAACCATTTTCCGGTGGTCGAGCTCGATGGCTGGAAGCTGGGGCTGCTGATCTGCTACGACATCGAGTTCCCCGAGAACGCCCGGCGCCTGGCACTCGAAGGCGCCGAGCTGATCCTGGTGCCGACCGCGAACATGACGCCCTACGACTTCGTCTGCCAGGTGACCGTGCGCTCGCGGGCGCAGGAGAACCAGTGCTATCTGGTATACGCCAACTACTGCGGGTCTGAAGGTGAAATCCAGTATTGCGGGCAGAGCAGCATCATCGGCCCGGACGGCAGCCTGCTGGCCATGGCCGGACGCGAGGAATGCCAGTTGCTGGCCGACATTGAGCGTGAGCGGGTGGTGAAGGGGCGCGAGGCGTTTCCGTATCTTGCCGACCTGCGGCGGGATCTTCACCGCGCACAGGATTGACGCCGACGGGCAAGGAGCGGCTTCACTGGCGAAATGGGCACCGTGGCAGATGGCACCGGCCGGGCCAGCGCAAATGCGCTAGCATCCCTCCATGACCGACGCTATCAACACACTCACCCTGCCCAACGGCCTGCGCCTGACCCTGCGCCACGCCCCGCGCCTCAAGCGCGCCGCCGCAGCCTTGAGGGTACATGCCGGCAGCCATGACGCCCCGCCAAGGTGGCCGGGCATTGCGCATTTCCTTGAGCACCTGGTGTTCCTCGGCACCGCGCGCTTCCCGCTGGAAGATGGCCTGATGCGCCATGTCCAGGCGTTCGGCGGCCAGGTCAATGCCAGTACCCGCGAACGCACTACCGACTTCTTCTTCGAAGTGCCTCCGGCGGCCCTGGGATCTGCGCTGGAGCGCCTGTGCCAGATGCTCGCCGAGCCGGACCTGAGCCTTGCACGCCAGCACCGCGAGCGTGAAGTGATCCATGCCGAGTTCATCGCCTGGTCACGCAATACCGAGGCGCAGCGCCAGTTCAGGCTGCTGCAATGCGTATCGCCACACCATCCCCTGAGCGGGTTCCACGCAGGCAACCGGTACAGCCTGGCGCTGCAGGACCCTGCTTTCCAGCGCGCGCTGGGCGACTTCCATGCCCGCTTCTATCGCGGTGGGCAGATCCATCTGAGCCTTTGCGGCCCGCAATCGCTGATGCAGCTCGAAGCCCTGGGCCGACAATTCGGTGGCCTGTTCAGCATGGGCGCAATGCAGGCGCAAACGCCTCCCGTCCCTCTGCTCGATACCCCCTTGATCGAGCCTGAAGCCTCCACTGGCTGTCTTGACCTGCTGTTCGCCCATGAGCACCTTCCTCCAGGCGCCGAGCAGGCCCTCGACCTGCTGCAGGCCTGCCTGAGCGACAGCCGCCCGGGTGGCTGGCTCGATGCCCTGCGTCAACGCGGCTGGCTACAGGAGGTTCACAGCGACTCGCTGTACGCCTTTGCCGGTCAATTGCTCTGGCACATTCGCCTGCAACTGCAACCTGACGCCCCGCCAGCCGAGGTCCGCGCACTGCTGCACGGCTGGCTCGGCGCGTTGCGCCGCTCGGACACGGCAGCGCTCAACAGCGAATTCGAGCGCCTGCAACACAGCCGCAAGCAAGCAGCCAGCGCACTCGAGCTCGCCCGCCGGGACAGTGCCGGGCGCCCGTTCGAAGCACTGGATGCCCGGGCGCTGGAAGCCTTCCAGGCATTACTCGATGATCTGCCGAACGGCGATCAGGGCCAATGGCAGCAACCGCGCGAGGAGCCTCTGCTGATGGCCGACCTCCCTGTTGGCGGCGCGGCGCTGCCGGAGGACCTGACCGTCAGCGAGATCCTGCCGATCGAGCGAGGCTTCGCAACGCTCTATCTACGCTGGCAGATCGCCTCGCCGCTGCGCGAGCGCTTTCATGCGGTGCTGTCACAGGCGTTGCAACCACTGCTCGAACGCGCCCGCCGCGCCTCGCTGCAGCTGGACTTCACCCTCGTTGGCGAGCACTGGCAACTGCGCTGTGCGGGCATGCCAGGCGCGGTGATCCGCACCCTCGAGCTGGCCCTGGAACACCTGCGCCATCCTCCACCACACTTGCTGCGCACACCTGCGCCCGCCGAACCGCCGCACATCCCGATCAGGGCACTGCTCAAGGTGCTGCCCGATCACCTGCGCCCGGCAGCCGTACAGCCACAACCAGCCTGCTTGCTGGATCTGGCGGTGCTTGAGCAGATCTGGGCCAGCGCCCCTCGACACGGGCTCGCCATCGGCTTCGATGGCGCGGCGCAAGCAGCACTCGGCGCGGTGCTGGCAGGTGCACCGGGGGTGCAGGGAACGCCCCCGCCGGCCTCTCTGTTGTTACCGAACCGGCGCTGGGTGCAGCACTCCACGGGCGGCAGTGAGCATGCATTGCTGCTGTTCTGCCCGCTTCCTACCCACGATGAAGGCGCAGGTCGGGTACTGGCGCAGGCGCTGCAAGGCCCGGTCTACCAACGCCTGCGGGTCGAACTGCAACTGGGCTATGCCGTGTTCAGCGCCTTTCGTCTGATAGAAGGCCAGGGCGGCCTGCTGTTCGGCGTGCAATCGCCACAGACCACGCCCGGCCAGATTCTCGAGCACCTGCTGAGCCTGCTGGCCGACGGCGTCACGTTCGATCCCACGGCCCGGCAGGCCCTGGCCGCGCAGTTCGAGGAGCCGGCGATGGCCAATGGCGAAGTCGCCGAATGGGCCTGGCAGACATATCTGGCTACAGAGCCGACAGACCTTGCCCGGCTGCGCAGGTCTATTCTCAGGACAGACCAGCCAATACTGGACCATTTGCTGAAACGCCTTCTGGACGCCGACCACGGCTGGCTGTGCCTGGCCACCAGCGCTGCGCCGGATGCGCGCTTCGAGTAAATACCCCCTGTGCGAGGCGAGGATTGTTACCTGTACTGCAAGGGCGCTTTTCGAAGAATTAACCTTTCGGTACAAATTTTTCTTGTAAGATAGCGCAATCTCAGCCAATGGAACCTCCTGACTCAGGCGGCACCAAAGTAGATAGCTGACATCCACCCACACCATCCGGAAGGAGTTCGACCATGACCACCTGGACCAAACCCGCTTACACCGACCTGCGCATCGGCTTCGAAGTCACCATGTACTTCGCCAGCCGCTAAGCAGCGCTGCAGTGCAACGCCTCGGCCCGCCGGGGCGTTTTCGTTTCATGGACCCGCGGCAAGAGAGTAGCCATGTTCATCCAGATTCTCGGTTCCGCCGCCGGTGGCGGTTTCCCGCAGTGGAACTGCAACTGCGTCAACTGCAAGGGCTTTCGCGATGGCAGCCTGCGCGCGACGGCACGCACCCAGTCGTCCATTGCCCTGTCCGACGACGGTGAGCACTGGATCCTGTGCAATGCCTCGCCCGATATCCGCGCCCAGCTCCAGGCCTTTGCGCCGATGCAGCCGGCACGCGCCCTGCGCGACACCGGCATCGACGCGATCGTCCTGCTCGACAGCCAGATAGACCACACCACCGGCCTGCTCAGCCTGCGCGAAGGCTGCCCGCACCAGGTCTGGTGCACCGACATGGTCCACCAGGACCTGAGCACCGGCTTCCCGCTGTTCACCATGCTCAGTCACTGGAACGGTGGCCTGCAGTGGAACCGCATCGAGCTGCAAGGCAGCTTCGTCATCCCCGCCTGCCCGAACCTGCGATTCACCCCATTCCCCCTGCGCAGCGCAGCGCCACCCTACTCGCCGCACCGTTTCGACCCGCACCCGGGCGACAACCTTGGCCTGCTGGTCGAGGACCTGCGTACTGGCGGCAAGCTGTTCTACGCACCGGGGCTGGGTCAGGTCGACGACAAGCTGCTGCAGATGATGCATGGCGCCGACTGCCTGCTGGTCGACGGCACCCTGTGGGAAGACGATGAAATGCAGCGCCGCGGCGTCGGCACCCGCACCGGCCGCGAGATGGGTCACCTGGCCCAGAACGGCCCCGGTGGCATGCTGGAGGTGCTCGACGCCTTCCCACGCCAGCGCAAGGTGCTTATCCACATCAACAACACCAACCCAATCCTCGACGAAGACTCCCCGGAGCGCGCCGAAGTCCAGCGCCGTGGCGTGGAAGTCGCCTACGATGGCATGAGCATCGAGTTGTAAGGAGGCCTGATGAGCGACGCACTGCCGATGTCCCCTGCCGAGTTCGAGCAGGCCCTGCGCGCCAAGGGCGCCTACTACCACATCCATCACCCCTACCATGTGGCGATGTACCAGGGCCGCGCGACCCGCGAGCAGATCCAGGGCTGGGTGGCCAACCGCTTCTACTACCAAGTGAACATCCCCATGAAGGATGCCGCGATCCTGGCCAATTGCCCGGACCGCGAAGTACGCCGCGAGTGGATCCAGCGCCTGCTCGACCACGACGGCGCCCCGGGCGAGGACGGCGGCATCGAGGCCTGGCTGCGCCTCGGCCAGGCGGTGGGCCTGGACCCGGACCAACTGCGCTCGCAGGAACTGGTGCTGCCCGGCGTGCGCTTCGCCGTCGACGCCTATGTCAACTTCGCCCGCCGCGCCTCCTGGCAAGAAGCGGCCAGCAGCTCGCTGACCGAGCTGTTCGCCCCGCAGATCCACCAGTCGCGCCTGGACAGCTGGCCGCAGCACTACCCCTGGATCGACCCGGCCGGCTACGAGTACTTCCGAACCCGCCTGGGCCAGGCCCGACGCGATGTAGAGCACGGCCTGGCGATCACCCTGCAGCACTACACCACGCGCGAAGGGCAGGAGCGTATGCTGGAAATCCTGCAGTTCAAGCTGGATATCCTCTGGAGCATGCTCGATGCCATGAGCATGGCCTATGAACTGAACCGCCCGCCCTATCACAGCGTCACAAGCGAACGGGTCTGGCACAAGGGGATCGCACTATGAGTCTCGACCGCACACTGGTGCCGAACTGGCGCACCGGCTACCGCTTCCAGTACGAACCCGCGCAGAAGGGTCACGTGCTGCTGTACCCCGAAGGCATGATCAAGCTCAACGACAGTGCCGGCCTGATCGGTGGACTGGTCGACGGCCAACGCGATGTCGCGGCGATCATCGCCGAGCTCGAACAGCAATTCCCCGGTATCCCGGAAGTGGCCGAGGATATCGAGCAGTTCATGGAGGTGGCCCGTGCCGAACACTGGATCACCCTCGCCTGAGGTGCCGGTCGGCCTGCCGTTGTGGCTGCTCGCCGAGCTGACCTACCGCTGCCCACTGCAGTGCCCGTACTGCTCCAACCCGCTGGACTTCGCCGCCCAGGGCAAGGAGCTGAGTACCGAGCAGTGGTTCAGGGTGATGGCCCAGGCCCGTGAAATGGGCGCGGCGCAGATCGGCTTTTCCGGCGGCGAGCCGCTGGTGCGCCAGGACCTCGCCGAACTGATCGGCGAGGCCCGGCGCCTGGGTTACTACACCAACCTGATCACCTCCGGCATCGGCCTCACCGAGCAGAAGATCGCGGCCTTCAAGCAGGCCGGCCTGGACCATATCCAGATCAGCTTCCAGGCCAGCGACGAGCAGGTGAACAACCTGCTGGCCGGTTCGAAGAAAGCCTTCGCACAGAAGCTGGAAATGGCGCGCGCAGTGAAGGCCCACGGTTATCCGATGGTGCTGAACTTCGTCACCCACCGGCACAACATCGACCGGATCGACCGCATCATCGAGCTGTGCATCGCTCTCGAAGCCGACTTCGTCGAACTTGCCACCTGCCAGTTCTATGGCTGGGCGCACCTCAATCGCCTGGGCTTGCTGCCGACCCGCGAGCAGCTCGAGCGTGCCGAGCGCATCACCAACCAGTACCGCGATCGTCTGAAAGCCGACGGCAACCCGTGCAAGCTGATCTTCGTCACGCCCGACTACTACGAAGAACGCCCCAAGGCCTGCATGAACGGCTGGGGCAGCCTGTTCCTGACCATCACCCCCGACGGCACCGCCCTGCCCTGTCATGGCGCGCGCCAGTTGCCGGTGCAGTTTCCCAACGTGCGCGACCATGACCTGCGGCATATCTGGTACGACTCGTTCGGCTTCAATCGCTTTCGCGGTTATGACTGGATGCCCGAACCCTGCCGTTCGTGCGACGAGAAGGAAAAGGATTTCGGCGGCTGCCGCTGCCAGGCCTTCATGCTCACCGGCGATGCCAGCAAGGCCGACCCGGTGTGCGCCAAGTCGCCGGATCACGGCATCATTCTCAAGGCCCGCGAGGAGGCGCAGACCGCCCAGATGAACATCGAACAGATGACCTTCCGCAACGAGCGCAACTCCCGTGTCATCGCCCGCGGCTGAGTTCAGCGCCACCCAGGCAGTGGCGGCTGGCACCGACTTCGCTGAACTCAAGGTCGGCGACCAGGGGCTGTTCTGGAACGAATTCCGCCCCGCCGATGGCGCCTGCCGTATCTGGCACTGGCGCCAGCAGCAGGCCCATTGCCTGACACCGGATGGTTTCAGCGCGCGCAGCCGAGTCTATGAATACGGCGGCGGCAGCTTTTGCTTGAGCCCGGATGCCGTACTCTTCGTCAACGAGAAAGACCAGCAGGTCTATCGCCAGGCGCTGGACGGCTCGCAGCCACAGGGGCTGACCGCAGCACCTGACTGTCGCTATGGCGACCTGCAGTGGCATGAGGGCCAGGTACTGGCGGTCGAAGAGCATCATGCCGAGCGCGTCGAGCATCGGCTGGTGGCGCTGGCCGCCGGAACGCGCCAGGTGCTGGCCGAGGGCGCCGACTTCTACGCCTCGCCCACCTTGAGCGCCGATGGCCAACGCCTGGCATGGATCGAGTGGGATCGCCCGGCACAGCCCTGGACGGTCACCCGCCTGATGCTCCGCGAACGACAAGGCGATGGGCTCTGGGGGGCGGCACAATGTGTGGCCGGCCAGGACGAGTCGCTGCAGCAACCACGCTTCGACGCTGACGGCAGGCTGTACTGCCTGTCCGATCGCAACGGTTTCTGGCAACCCTGGGGCGAGGTCGGCGGTCGTTGGCAGGCACTGCCCGCCGAGGCCGCCGACCACGCTGCCGCGCCCTGGCAGCTGGGCGCCTGCACCTGGCTACCCTTGGGGCCGCAGCGCTACCTCGCCACCCGCTTCGAAAACGGCTTCGGGACCTTGGCGATACACGGCGAAGACAACCGTATGCAGGCCTTCGCCAAGGACTACACACGGTTTCGCAGCCTGGCGATGGACGCGCAATACCTCTACGCCATCGCAGCTTCCCCCACACGCCCGCCTGCAATCCTCGCCATCGAACGCGACGGCCAGCGCAGCCGGGTCCTGGCGGGAGGCAGCCAGGTGCTGCCGGACACGCGCATCAGTTGCCCGCTACCCATCAGCTACCCCAGTGGCGAGGCCCTGGCCCATGGTTTCTTCTACCCAGCCATGGACAGCCAGCACAAACCCCCACTGGTGGTGTTCATCCACGGAGGCCCGACCTCGGCCTGCTACCCGGTGCTCGACGCACGCATCCAGTACTGGACCCAGCGCGGTTTCGCCGTCGCCGACCTCAACTACCGGGGCAGCAGCGGCTATGGCCGTGCCTATCGCCAGGCATTGCACCTGCGCTGGGGCGAGATCGACGTGCAGGACGCCTGCGCCGCCGTTGCATTTCTCGCCGGGCAAGGTTTGATCGACCCGGACAAGGCGTTCATTCGCGGCGGCAGTGCCGGCGGCTACACCACGCTATGCGCCTTGGCCTTCCACGACGTATTCCGCGCGGGCGCCAGCCTTTATGGCGTCAGCGACCCCATCGCGTTGGGCAAGGCGACTCACAAGTTCGAAGGCGATTACCTGGAGTGGCTGATCGGCGACCCGCAGCAAGATGCCGAGCGCTACCGGCAGCGCACGCCGCTACTGCATGCTGAGCGGATCAAGGCGCCGGTGATCTTCTTCCAGGGCGAACTGGATGCCGTGGTAGTGCCGGAACAGACCCGCAGCATGCTGGAAGCACTGAAAGCCAATGGCATCAAGGCCGTGGGGCATTTCTATGCCGAAGAGCGTCATGGTTTTCGCAAGGCACAGAACCTTGCCCATGCGCTGGAGGAGGAATGGCGATTCTATTGCCAGGTGCTGGAGCGCTGAGGGGGCCGCGCACGGCCCCACCATGGCCTAGCGTTTGGCGATGATGTACACCGCATGCACGATCCCTGGAATGTAGCCCAGCAGAGTCAGCAGGATGTTCAACCAGAACGCGCCGCCGAAGCCAACCTGCAGGAACACGCCCAAAGGCGGCAGAAGAATAGCGATGATGATACGAATGAAGTCCATGTGATGCTCTCCTGGAGGGTTCTCAACACAGACTAGTGCGCTTCGTCAGAGGTTCCACACTGATATCACGCTCAAAAAAAACGCCCCGGGCCAAATACAGCTGGCCAAGGGCGATGCGCAGGAACGCGAGACGGTTCTTTGAAATTCGGTGGTCAGGCCGTCGCTTCGCGGCGAACCTGTTGGCGGGAATGCACACGGGCGAAGGCGCGGGACAGCCGCAGCAGCATCTCGTCGATATTGCCCCGGCTCACGGTCAGCGCTGGCGAGAAGCGCACCACATCCGCTTGCGCGGCATTGAGCAGCAGGCCTTCTTGCAGTGCTGCCTCGACCAGTTCCTGAGCCAGCGCTTCACGCAGCTGCAACGCCCATAACAGCCCCAGGCCCCGCACCTCGCCCTGCCCGTAGCGCCCCGCCAGACGGCTGAGACCCTCGCGCAGGTGTCGGCCGCTGTCCTGCACCTGCTCGAGAAAACCCGGCGCCAGCACGGTATCCAGCACAGCCAGGCCCGCCGCGCTCATCAGGGCGTTGCCGTGGTGGCTGCCCTCGAGCTCGCCCGGCGCGGCGCAGCAGGCCGTACCGCGGGCCAACAGGGCCGCCAGCGGCACCCCACCGCCCAGGCCCTTGCCCAAGGTGAGGATGTCGGCGCGCACGCCGTAGGTCTGTTCGGCCAGCAGCGCGCCACAACGGCCGATACCGGTCTGCACTTCGTCGAGAATCAACAGGATGCCCAGCTCGCGGCAAAGCTTTTCGACACCCTGCAGGTATTCACGTGTTGCCGGAATCACGCCGGCCTCGCCCTGGATCGGCTCGAGCATGATCGCCACGGTGCGCGAGTCGACCTCGGCATGCAGGGCGGCCAGGTCGTTGAACGGCACCTTGCTGAAACCGGGCAATCCCGGTTCGCAGCGGTTGCACGGCAGCGGGTCGGACGCCGACAGCGCGCCAAGGCTGCGGCCATGGCAGGCCTGGCTGGCCGTGATGATGTGATAGGCGCCGCCGCGATGCAGCTGGCCCCATTTGCGCGCAAGCTTGATTGCGCCCTCGCAAGCCTCGGCGCCACTGTTGAGCAGGTACGCCTGGTCGCTGCCGGTGCTTTGGCACAAGCGCCCGGCCAACGCCAGCAGCGCCGAGCTGTGAAAGCCCGCGCCCGGATTGATCAGGGCCTGGGCCTGGCTGCCGAGGGCCCTGGCCAGCACTTCCGGGCTGTGCCCGAGGCTGTTGACCGCGCAGCCCTGGGTGAAGTCCAGGTACGCATGCCCTTGGTCGTCCCACAACCACGAACCCTGACCACGCACGAACACCTGAGGTGCGCGCTCGCGGCCGGGCATCAGCCACTCGCGGGACAGTTGCGAGGGCGCCGCCTCCTGCGTCGTGCTCTGCACGGGCTCGACAACGACCGCAGCCGAACGACGCAGCTTGAACAGGTTCATGATGACTCCAGGGCAATCACGGGGACGGCAAGGCGCCCCGGTCTTCGCCTGAGGTCGGATATTTTGCCTTGCCTATCAAAAGTGTTTCTCATCCGGGGTAACAATGAACCGGACTGATCGCTTCAGCCCTCCGGAATACGGCGATAGACTAGGCGTACCGGCGCTTCGCGGCCATTTCGTTTTTCCAGCTTTTTCGATAAGTATTTCTTATGGATTTTCGTCAACTGCGTTATTTCGTCGCGGTCTATGAAGAAGGCCATGTGGGCCGGGCTGCCGAGCGCCTGTCACTGTCGCAACCGGCACTGTCGCAACAGATCCGCCAGCTTGAGCACAGCCTTGACCTGAACCTGTTCGAACGCAGCAACAAGCGCTTGCTGCCAACCCTCGCCGCGCACACTCTCTACAACCATGCGCTGCCCCTGCTCGACGGGCTGCAGCGCGCCCAGGAAGCCATGCAGGGGTTCAAGGGCCAGTCCTTGCGCACCCTGGCCATCGGCGTACTGCAGACCGTACGCCCGAGCCTGGTGCCGCGGCTGCTGGAGAAACTGCGCAAGGCCCAGCCACACCTGGTCGTGCAGATCTACGAGTTGTCGGGGCTGGAAATCGAGCGGCGGCTGCTCAACGGCAGCCTGGATATCGGTATCAGCTACCTGCCGCCACGTCAGCCAGGGCTGCATGGGCTGTTGTTGTACGAAGATGAACTGCAGCTTGTCATCCCCAATACGCATCCACTGAAAGACTTCAAGAAGGTCTCGATCAGACAAGCCGCCGAATTACCGCTGCTGATGCTGGGGGAGGAATTCCAGATCCGGCAGATCTGGAAGGCGCAACTGGCCAATCTCGGGCGCAGGCCGCAGGTGCAGGCAGAGATGAACAACATGGGCGGGATTCTCGACAGCCTGGCCAATACCGCCCTGGCGACCATCCTTCCGGGGCGTGCCAAGGAAGCGGCCGAAGACGATCAGGCACTGCTGTGGAAACCCCTGAGCGAGCCACGGGTTCCGCTCAAGGTGGGCCTGGTATTTCGCGATGCCCAACGCCAGCAGGCGTCGGTGGAATTGCTGCGCACCCTGCTGGAGGAGGAGAGCGATGCTCGCCAGGTGGGCGTCCCGGCGCTGGACGGCCGCAACGGGTAAAAACGCCAGACAAAGAAAACCCCGCCGAGGCGGGGTTCTCCAGACTGTTTCCCTGACATCCTTATCGTCCCACCATCCTGGCGGGAAATCCTACGTGTCCCTGTTCTGTCCTTTGCGCTTCCTGCGCTCCGTCCATGTAAGAAAGATTAACCGTGGATCCAATCTTAGGAAAGAGGAGAAAAGTCACCACGTGATGTAGGAAAAAGCTTACAAAGCCGAGGTTTTCAGAACGTCCTGTTCGCACGCGTAAACCCCGGCCCTCGATCAGAATTGCGCGGCATCCAGCAAGTACAACGACTCGCTGCCCGCCTTCACCGAAGCCACCAACGAATCCAGCCTTGGCAGCAGGCGGGCGAAGTAGAAGCGCGCCGTCCCAAGCTTCGCGCCATAGAAGGCCTCGTCGCCCTCACCTACCTGCGCAGCACGGGCCATCAGTGCCCACATGTAGCCATAGGCCACGTAGCCGAACGCATGCAGGTACTCGACCGAGGCGGCACCAATTTCGTTGGGGTTGCCTTTGGCCCGCTCCAGCACCCATTCGGTCAAGCCGTCGAGCTGATCCAGCGCAGTACCCAGCGGCTGGCTGAACTCGACGTCGGTGGTGCGGATGAACTCGCGGATCTCGTCCGCGAACAGACGGTAGTAAGCGCCACCGCTGGCCACCACCTTGCGCCCCATCAGGTCCAGGGCCTGGATGCCGTTGGTGCCTTCGTAGATCTGCGTGATGCGCACATCGCGCACCAACTGCTCCTGGCCCCATTCGCGGATGTAGCCGTGTCCACCGAACACCTGCTGGCCATGTACGGTGCATTCCAGGCCGAGGTCGGTGAGGAAGGCCTTGGCCACCGGCGTCAGCAAGGCCACCAGTTCCTCGCTGCGTTTGCGGGTAGCGGCGTCTTCGCTGAACTTGGCGCTGTCCAGTTGCATCGCGACATAGGTGGAAAACGCCCGACCGCCTTCGGTCAGCGCTTTCATGGTAAGCAGCATGCGACGCACGTCGGGGTGGACGATGATCGGGTCGGCGACCTTGTCCTTGGCTTGCGGGCCCGTCGGCGCACGGCTCTGCAAGCGGTCGCGGGCGTATTCGACGGCATTCTGGTAGGAGCGCTCGGCCGACGCCAGGCCCTGGATACCGACACCCAGGCGCTCGTAGTTCATCATGGTGAACATCGCCGCCAGGCCTTTGTTCGGCTCACCGACGATATAGCCGACCGCCTCGTCGAAGTTCATCACACAGGTGGCCGAAGCCTGGATGCCCATCTTGTGTTCGATCGAGCCACAGGTGGCCGGGTTGCGCGCACCCAGGCTGCCGTCGTCGTTGACAAGGAACTTGGGCACCAGGAACAGCGAGATGCCTTTCGGACCGGCCGGCGCATCCGGCAGCTTGGCCAGCACCAGATGGATGATGTTTTCGGTCAGGTCGTGCTCGCCACCGGTGATGAAGATCTTGGTGCCGCTGACCTTGTAGCTGCCGTCAGCCTGCGGCTCGGCCTTGGTGCGGATGATGCCCAGGTCGGTGCCGGCATGGGGCTCGGTCAGGCACATGGAGCCGGCCCAGACGCCGGCGTACATGTTCGGCAGATACTTTTCCTTCAACGCTTCGCTGGCGTGGGCGTTGATCGACAGGCAGGCACCTGCGGTGAGCATCGGATACAGCCCGAACGACAGGCTCGAGGCGTTGACCATTTCCTCGACCTGGGCCGAGATGGCCTTGGGCATGCCCATGCCACCAAACAGCGGATCCCCGCCGACACCGACCCAGCCGCCTTCGGCGTAGGTCTGGTAAGCCTCGATGAACCCGGCCGGGGTGCGGACCGCGCCGTTGTCCCAGTGACAGCCTTCTTCATCAGCGGCGCGGCTCAGCGGCGCGATGCTCTTGCTGGTGACCTTGCCGGCCTCTTCCAGCACGGCCAGGGCGGTCTCGGCATCGACGACGTCCGCCAGGCCCGGCAGTTGAGCCCAGAGTTCGGAAACCTTGAAGACTTCATTGAGTACGAAGCGCATATCGCGCAGGGGCGCTTTATAGTCGGCCATGACAACCTCTCGTTAGCAGAGTCGGGGCGGCCACCAGGGGCCGCGCACTGGGTTGAGGCCAGTGTAACCGAACAACTTTTACGAGACATAGGGTCATCACTCGACCATATAGTCCGATATGGTCACGCCGTGCGAACCGCCCCGCGCCGCGCGGTCTGCCCCGACAGCATCACACAGTTGCGCCCTGCAGCCTTGGCGCTGTAGAGCGCCTGGTCGGCGGACTTGAGCACCTCTTCCGGGTTGCGGTGCTCCGGCAGGCGCTCGGCGACGCCGATACTGATGGTCACCGACACCGTGTTGCCTGCCGACCCTGCCCGTCGCTGGCGCCCGGTGGAATCATCCTGCGGGCGGTTGTTCTGGTCGCGCAACTGGATGGCATAGTTGGCGATCATCTCGCGCACCGCCTCCAGGTGCGGCAGGCATTCTTCGGCAGTCTGGCCGGCGAACACCAGGGCGAACTCCTCACCGCCATAGCGATAGGCACGCCCACCCCCGGTCACCTTGGACAGTCGACTGGCGACCAGGCGCAGCACTTGGTCGCCAACGTCGTGGCCATGGGTGTCGTTGAATTTCTTGAAGTGATCCACGTCGGCCATGGCGATCACATAGTTGCGGCCCAGGCGCTGCATGCGTTCGTTCAGCGCGCGGCGGCCAGGAAGCCCGGTCAGCTCATCGCGAAACGCCATCTGGTAGGCCTCGTGGGAGACCGCTGCGGCGATCATCAGCATCACCTGGCTGCACATGATGTTCAGGGTGAAGGGCAGGATGAACGTCTGCGGCAGCATCCAGAAGATCCCCACCAGGCCGGTGATCTGCGCGGCGTGCAATGGCCGGGGCTCGCGCAGGTACTGCACCACCAGCAGGATGAACACGCCCAGGAACAACGGGTAGGCCAACTGGATCAGGCTCATCCACTGCCCATGCAGCGACGGCCAGCGGATCTCTGCCAGCCACGTCAGCAGCGCCTGTGGGTAACTCTGCTCCAGCGCCAGGGTCACGCTGCCAACCGCGAACAGCACGGCGAAGCGAGCAAGCATGTCCTGGGCCAGGTGGGTGCGCTCCTGCCAGGCGCCGAACAGGCCGAACAGCGCAGGCAGCAACAGGCACACCAGGTGAAACACGACTGCAGCGTCTTCGCGGACCTGGCCGTGATCGCGGTAGTAATCGGTCTGGGTATCGAGCAGGAAGTAGGCGATGTACACCGTAACCATCAGGAACAGTTCGCGCTGGCGGCGATACACCGCACAGTAGGCACCGCCGAGCAGCAGCACCAGGGTAGGCAGCACGTTGAACAGGGACGTGAAGAACACGCTCAGGTCCCTGACGTAGGCCGCCGCAAGCCCCGACAGCAACAGCAGGATCGAAGGCAGGAAGTGGCTGGCGCGGACAGCGGATAGACGAAACAAGGGTAATCTCCGACCCGGCAGATCAATAATGGCATTGTGCCCTTACTTCATCGGCAGCGCACATGAATAGATGAATACAACAGAAGGGTTTAACGGCAGGCGGGTGGCGAGTCTTGAGGTTTTCTCGTTACCGGATGCAACTAGGGCGGGCAAAAAAAAACGCCTGCCGATAATGGCAGGCGTTTTTCCGTACAGCCTCAGGCGTCAGATCGACAGACCGAAGTCTTCTTCTTTCATCGCCATCAGGTTGTTGGCACCCGACAGGATGGCCGCCACATGCGTGCGGGTGCGCGGCAGGATGCGCTGGAAGTAGAAGCGCGCGGTCTGCAGCTTGGCAGTGTAGAACGCCTCTTCAGCGGTACCGGCCGCCAGCTTCTCGGCCGCCAGGCGGGCGATGTCGGCCCAGAAGTACGCCAGGCACGCGTAACCGGAGTACATCAGGTAGTCCACGGACGCGGCACCGACTTCCTCGCGGTCTTTCATGGCGGCCATGCCGATCTTCATGGTCAGCTCGCCCCATTCCTTGTTCAGCGCAGCCAGCGGCTCGACGAACTCCTTGGTGGCTTCGTTACCTTCCTGGCCCTGGCAGAACTTGTGGACGATCTTGGTGAAGCCCTTGAGCGCCTCGCCCTGGGTCATCAGCACCTTGCGGCCGAGCAGGTCGAGGGCCTGGATGCCGGTGGTGCCTTCGTACAGCATCGAGATACGGCTGTCGCGCACGTTCTGCTCCATGCCCCATTCGGCGATGAAACCGTGGCCACCGTAGATCTGCACGCCATGGTTGGCGGCCTCGAAACCGACTTCGGTCATGAACGCCTTGGCGATCGGGGTCAGGAAGGCCAGCAGTGCATCGGCCTTCTTGCGCTCTTCCTCGTCCTGGCTGTACTTGACGATGTCCACCTGTTTGGCGGTGAAGTAAACCATTGCGCGGTTGCCTTCGGCGAAGGCTTTCATGGTCAGCAGCATGCGGCGCACGTCCGGGTGGACGATGATCGGGTCAGCGGCCTTTTCCGGTGCTTTCGGGCCGGTCAGGGAACGCATCTGCAGACGGTCGCGGGCATACTTCAGGCCACCCTGGAAGGCCACTTCGGCGTGAGCCAGGCCTTGCAGTGCAGTGCCCAGGCGCGCGGTGTTCATGAAGGTGAACATGCAGTTCAGGCCTTTGTTGGCCGGGCCGATCAGGTAACCGGTGGCCGCGTCGAAGTTCATCACGCAGGTGGCGTTACCGTGGATGCCCATCTTGTGCTCGAGCGAGCCGCAGCTCACGCCGTTGCGCTCGCCTACACCGCCTTCGGCGTTCGGCAGGAACTTGGGCACGATGAACAGCGAAATGCCCTTGGTGCCGGCCGGAGCATCGGGCAGGCGCGCCAGCACGATGTGGACGATGTTGTCGGCCATGTCGTGCTCGCCGGCCGAGATGAAGATCTTGGTGCCGGATACCTTGTAGCTGCCATCGGCCTGCGGCTCGGCCTTGGTGCGCAGCATGCCCAGGTCGGTGCCGCAGTGCGGCTCGGTCAGGCACATGGTGCCGGTCCATTCGCCGGACACCAGCTTGGTCAGGTAGGTTTCCTGTTGCTCGGGGGTGCCGTGCTCGGAGATGGTGTTCATCGCGCCGTGCGACAGGCCTGGGTACATGCCCCAGGACCAGTTCGACTCGCCGACCATCTCGCTCAGGGTCAGGCCCAGCGACTCTGGCAGGCCCTGGCCGCCGTGCTCGACGTCATGGGCCAGGCTCGGCCAGCCACCTTCGACGAACTGCTTGTAGGCTTCCTTGAAGCCGGTCGGGGTCTTCACGCCCGACTCGCTCCAGGTGCAGCCTTCCAGGTCGCCGACACGGTTCAGCGGGGCCAGCACCTGCTCACAGAACTTGGCACCTTCCTCGAGGATCGCATCGACCATGTCCGGCGTAGCATCCTGGCAACCCGGCAGGCTCTGATAGTGCGCTTCATAGCCGAGCAGCTCGTCACGGACGAAGCGAATATCACGCAAGGGGGCTTTGTATTCAGGCATGGCGATGAACCTCTGGGCTGAGTTCGTTGGGGAGACCGCGGGTACCAACCAGCTCTTGGCGGCTTTCGGTCAAACAGTTGTTTGAAACTTACGTTTAGCTCAGGGCAATGTCAAGAAGGGACGATGGTGCCAATTCGGTCGCGAACGATGGCATTTATGCCAGCGCTTGATTCATCGGCCCAAAGCGCCTGTGGGAGCGGGTTTACCCGCGAATCAACCAGGCCACGCAATGGTGTCTGGTTTGTTCGCGGGTAAACCCGCTCCCACAGGTGCTTGGCCGACGGTTATGCAGTCAGGCGTAGGTGTCGATGAACCGACCGAGCATTTCGTCGGAGGCCTTGGCGACTTTCACGCCCAGTTCGACTTCATGCTTGCCCAGGGCGAGCTGCACAGTGCTGGTGGCCAGGTCTTGCTGCTGGCTGCGGTCTACACCACGCAGGCGCTCGGCCTGATAGCTGGTGGACTGGCTGGTGCCTGCGCGCTCGACGCCATTGCTGGCGATCTGGCCGGCGGCCTGGTCGACACGGTTCTGCCCGTTCTGGATGGCGCCGAGGCCTGCGTAGAAAGCAGAGCTGCCGGTGATTTCCATATCAGGACTCCACAAGACTGGGTGAAGGAAGAGGCCTCAATTAAAACAGCCCGGAAAGGAAATTACCCGTTTAAATCCTTAATAGCCCAGTGCCATCTAATAGAATCAGGGCATTTTTCGTAACCGGATGTTCACCGAGCGGTCAGTCAAGCAGGTCCAGATCCAGATGCTCGGCCACCGCCTCGGCTGCGGCAGGTTTCAGCCACGGCACCCGCCCCAGGCATGGCGCCGGCAGACGCTCGGCGAGGCTCGCCAGGTTCTCTTCTAGCCGCGAAGTCCGGGGATCGACGATATTGGCCACCCACCCCGCCAGTTGCAGCCCATCGCGGGCGATGGCCTCGGCACTGAGCAGCGCATGGTTGATGCAACCCAGGCGCACCCCCACCACCAGGATCACCGGCAGCTTCAAGGCAATCGCCAGGTCGGACAGGTTGGCATGATCGGACAAGGGCACCCGCCAGCCACCCGCACCCTCGATCAGGGTGAAGTCGGCGCCGTGCGCCAGTACTTGCTGCATGGCGTCACGCAGCGTCGGCACGCTCAGTGCCACACCGGCTTCGCGTGCAGCCACATGCGGGGCGATGGCCGGTTCGAAAGCGAAGGGATTGACCTGCTCATAAGGCAGCTTGATCGAGCTTTCGTCGATCAGCGCCAGCGCATCACTGTTGCGCAGCCCCTTGGGGCTGACCGTGCATCCGGACGCCACAGGCTTGGCAGCCAGTGTGCTGCGCCCAAGGTTACGTGCTGCACGCAGCAGCCCGGCGGCGATGGTGGTCTTGCCGACATCGGTGTCGGTACCGGCGATGAAATAGGCCTGGCTCATGTCACTCCTCTTCGCCTTTGCGCAACACCCCATAGACCACCTGGTAGGTGGCTGGCAGCCCCTCGCTGTCGCGGAATCGCTCGTAGGCCTGGAGCAGGCCCTGCATGCGCGCACGCCCGGTCAGGCCCGAGGGGCGGCCGGGGTTCAGGTTGTGCGCACCAAGGGCCTTGAGTTCGTGGGTCAGGCTGCGTACGTCCGGGTAGTGCAGTACATGGGGCAGGCGCTCCAGCCCAAGCAGGGTCAGGCCGCTGTCGGCGCACAGGCGCTGGTAATCCTCGAAGCGCCGGAACCGATTGACATGCACCATCCCATCCACCGCCTGCCAACTGGCACGCAACTCCTCCAGCGTGCCGACACACAGGCTGCTGAACGCCAGCACCCCACCCGGTCGCAACACGCGCCGGGCTTCGGCCAGCACGCTGGCGAACTGGTCGCACCACTGCACCGCCAGGCTGGAGAACACCAAGTCGAAAGCATCATCGCGCAGCGGCAGACGCTCGGCATCGCCCGCCACGTGATGATGCGCCCCGCCCTGCTCGCGAGCATGGCCCAACATGCCTTCGGCGATATCCACCGCCACACCGTGGGCAGCCTCGAAGCGGGCGGCCAGGGCCCGGCTGAAATGGCCAGTACCGCTGCCCAGGTCGAGCCAGCGGGTCGGCGTCATCGACGTCGGCAAGCGCGCGAGCAAAGCCTCACCCACCGCGCGCTGCAGGGCGGCAACGCTGTCATAGCTGGCCGCCGCGCGGGAGAACGAGGCCGCCACCTGGCGCTTGTCCGGCAGGGCACCGGGCAGGATCGGGCGGGAAAGATCAGTCATCACCACTCTCATGCAAGAAACTCTTGATACCCGCCGCCAGCTCCTGTGGGTACTCCTGCAGGAACGCGTGGGAACTGTCTTCGACCAGGCCGACTTCGACATCCGGCAGCAGCTCGCTGAGCGCCTTGGCCGCATCCGCCGGCACCAGGGCATCGCTGCCGGCGAACAGGTGCAGTTGTGGGCCGCCGTACTGTTCGAGCGCCTGACGGGTGTCCAGCCTGGCCAGCACTTGCAGGCCGGTGGCCAGGTACAAGGGGTCGGTGTCCGGCACGCCCACGCCAAGCTGGCGCAGCAAGGTGCGGGGTTGCTGCGCGCCCTCGCTGCACAGCGTACGGAATCGCTTGAGGGTGACCTGGGGGTGGCTGCGACAACCATCGAGGAAGGTGCCGAAGGTGTCCTCGGCCATGCCGTGGGGCCAGTCGGGCCGGGCCACGAAACTGGGGTTGCTGGCCAACGTCAGCAAGCCGCAGCAGTGGTCGCCGCGCTTGTGCGCCAGGACGCTGGCCAGCATGCCGCCCAGCGACCAGCCGCCCAGCCAGACATCCGTCGGCAGCTTGCGGTCGAGGTGATCGACCCAGGCCTGGACGTCATCGTCGGCCAGTTCCGGTAACGGCGCCAGTTCGATCTGCAGGCGTGGATCCTGTGCCCGCAGGCTGGCAGCCAGGGGTTCCAGTGAAGCAGTGCCCAGCCCCCAGCCGGGCAGGAGGATCAGTCGGTTACGCATCGGCGGACTCCAGCTGTGCATGACACTCGGCCAATGCATTCAACAATAGCTGGACCTGCGCTTCGCTGTGCGCGGCGCTCAAGGTTACCCGCAGGCGTGCACCGCCGGCCGGTACGGTTGGCGGGCGGATCGCGGTGACCAGCAAACCCCGCGCGCGCAGCATCTTCGACAGCGTCAGTGCCCGCGCCGCATCGCCAACCAGGATCGGCTGGATCGCGGTCGGGCTGTCCATCAATGCCAGGCCGATCTGCTGCGCCCCCTGGCGGAACTGGCGGATCAACGCGCCAAGGTGCTCGCGCCGCCAGCGTTCGTCACGCAGCAGTTGCAGGCTTTTCAGCGTTGCGCAGGCCAGTGCCGGCGGCTGACTGGTAGTGTAGATGTAGGGACGGGCGAACTGCACCAGCGCCTCGATCAGGTCATCGCTGCCCGCGACGAACGCGCCGGCAGTACCGCAGGCCTTGCCGAGCGTGCCGATCAGCACCGGCACCTGGTCGATGCCCAACCCGAAGTGCTCGACGATACCGCCGCCATTGGCGCCCAAGGTGCCGAAACCATGGGCATCGTCGACCATCAGCCAGGCGCCGTGCGGACGCGCCACTGCAGCCAGGGCGGGCAGGTCGGCAAGATCGCCGTCCATGCTGAACACGCCGTCGGTGACCACCAGCGTGTCACCGGTCGCTTTATCCAGGCGGTTCGCCAGGCTGGCCGGATCGTTGTGCAGGTAGCGGCTGAAGCGGGCGCCGCTGAGCAGCCCGCCGTCGAGCAGGGAGGCATGGTTGAGGCGGTCCTGCAGCACCGTATCGCCCTGCCCCACCAACGCCGTGATAGCACCTAGATTGGCCATGTAGCCGGTGGTGAACAACAACGCACGCGGACGTCCGGTCAACTCGGCGATGGCCTCTTCGACCTCATGGTGCGGCGTACTGTGGCCGACCACCAGGTGCGAGGCACCGCCACCGACGCCCCAGCGCTCGGCACCGTCACGCCAGGCAGCGATCACCTCGGGGTGGCTGGCCAGCCCGAGGTAGTCGTTGCTGCAGAACGCCAACAGGCGTTGCCCATCGACCACCACTTCCGGGCCTTGCGGGCTCTGCAGCAGGGGACGCTGCCGATACAGGTCCGCGGCGCGCCGTTCGGCCAGGCGTGCCGCCAGATCGAAGGCCATGCTCAGGCCGATGCGGCGTTGTAGAACATCTCGCTGCTGCGCTGCTCGACCAGCGCCTGCTCGATGGCCGCCTGGTGCACTTCGTCGGCATGCTCTTCGCGCTCTTCAGGCTTGATCCCGAGGCGGGCGAACAGTTGCATGTCCTTGTCGGCCTGCGGGTTGGCGGTGGTCAGCAGTTTCTCGCCGTAGAAGATCGAGTTGGCACCGGCCATGAAGGCCAGGGCCTGCATCTGCTCGTTCATCTGCTCACGGCCCGCGGACAGGCGTACATGCGACTTGGGCATAAGGATGCGGGCTACCGCCAGCATGCGGATGAAGTCGAACGGGTCGACATCTTCGGCGTTGGCCAGCGGCGTACCGGCCACCTTCACCAGCATGTTGATCGGCACCGACTCCGGGTGCTCGGGCAGGTTGGCGAGCTGGATCAGCAGGCCTGCGCGGTCGTCCAGCGACTCGCCCATGCCGAGAATGCCGCCGGAGCAGATCTTCATCCCGGCGTCGCGCACATAGGCGAGGGTCTGCAGGCGCTCGCTGTAGGTGCGGGTGGTGATGATGCTGGTGTAGAAGTCCGGCGAGGTGTCGAGGTTGTGGTTGTAGTAGTCCAGACCCGCCTGGGCGAGTGCCAGGGTCTGGTCCTGATCGAGCTTGCCGAGGGTCATGCAGGTTTCCAGGCCCAGGGCCTTGACCCCTTTGACCATCTCCAGCACGTAGGGCATATCCTTGGCGGAGGGGTGCTTCCAGGCGGCGCCCATGCAGAAGCGGGTCGAGCCGATGGCCTTGGCCCGGGCAGCCTCTTCCAGCACTTTCTGCACTTCCATCAGCTTCTGTTTTTCCAGCCCGGTGTTGTAGTGGCCGGACTGCGGACAATATTTGCAATCTTCCGGGCAGGCGCCGGTCTTGATCGACAGCAGGGTCGAGACTTGCACGCGGTTTGGGTCGAAGTGCGCGCGGTGCACGGTCTGCGCCTGGAACAACAGGTCGTTGAACGGCTGCTGGAACAGCGCCCTGACCTCGGCCAGGGACCAGTCGTGACGTGTTGTTGCATTTGTGCTGGCGCTCATCGGCGTTTCCTTATCTAGGCTCTGACAGGCGCCGGGACAGGAAAGCCCGCCAGCGCTTCACGGATAGCTCGCATAGTCAGGGAAGGTCCATGCACTGTCAACCAAACATAAAATCACTGGTTTACAAGTGGATAAATATTAAACAATTCTGCTTGCTCTGCGACGAACCTGCGCAACAGGCGTATCCCCTGTGCCCGGCCTGCGAGCATGAGCTGCCCTGGCTCGACGAACATTGCACGCGCTGCGCGCTGCCACTGGCGATGCGGGCGATGACCTGTGGCCAGTGCAGCCGCAGGCCACCGCCTTTCGAGCAGGTCATCGCGCCGTGGCACTACGGGTATCCGTTGGATACTGCAATCAGCCGCTTCAAGCACCGCAGCCAGTGGCCGCTGGGGCGGTTGCTGGCGGATCTGCTGGCGCAGGCCCTGCAGCATCGCTATGACGAAGGCCTGACAAAACCCGACCAGCTGTTGCCCGTGCCACTGGCTGCACGTCGACTGCGCCAACGCGGCTTCAACCAGGCCGCCATGCTCGCCCGCTGGCTGTCGAGCCAGTTGCACATCCCCTGCGACGAGCGCGTGCTACTGCGCCCACGCGACACTGCGGCGCAGCAGACCCTCGACGCCAAGGCGCGCTGGCGTAACCTGCGCCAGGCCTTCGCCATCGCACCGCACGCCGCGCTCGACGGATGCCATGTGGCCCTGGTCGACGACGTGCTGACCACCGGTGCCACTGCCCGAGCGCTGGCGAGCCTGCTGCGCAAGGCCGGGGCGCGCCGGGTCGATGTGTATTGCCTGGCACGCACGCCCAGGCCCGGCGGGGTTGACTAGACTCGGTCTCGAAGGCACTTTCGCCGCATCACACCGCCGGTAACCTGCCCCATGTCCCTGCCCGCCCTGCTTGCCCAGCACATCTTCCGTCGCCCGCAGCGCATCGCCCTGTTGCAGCACATCGCTGAACAAGGCTCGATCACCCGCGCCGCCAAGGCGGCCGGGATCAGTTACAAGAGCGCCTGGGATGCCATCGACGAGCTCAACAACCTCGCCGCCCAGCCGTTGGTCGAGCGCAGTGCCGGCGGGCGTGGCGGTGGCGGCGCCAAGCTGTCGACGGAGGGCGAGCGGGTCTTGCGCCTGTATCAGCGTCTCCAGGCGTTGCAGAGCGAAATCCTCGAATCCACCGAAGAACACAGCGACCTCGACCTGCTCGGCCGCCTGATGCTGCGCACCAGCGCTCGCAATCAATTGCGCGGGCAGATCAGCGGAATGCGCCGCGAGGGGCGTTACGACCGGGTCAGCCTGGCACTGGGCGGCGGCCTGGAAATCGATGCGCTGATCACCCGGGACAGTACCGAACGGCTGGAGCTGACACTGGGAAGCACGGTGGTGGCCCTGCTCAAGGCCGGCTGGGTGAACGTGCTGACTGACGCTGATCAGCCAGACGCCGAGAGCAATTGCCTGCACGCCCAGGTCGACGAAGTGCTGGCCGATGAAGGCGGCGGCAGTGAAATGCGGCTGGCGCTGGAGAACGGGCAGACACTGTGCGCCTTTGCCGAACCGCAATGGCTGCAGCAGCAGGCAATCGTGGTCGGCAGCAGGGTGCGGGCGCAGTTTCATCCGTCGCTCGTGCTGCTGGGGGTGCCGGTGTAACGCGCAATGCGTTGGAGCGGGCTCGCACCGCGATCACCCGAAGCGGCTACCTGGCATGCGACGTGATGGGCCTGAAGCATTGTAGTGGCTGGTTTACGGCCGCTTCGCGCCCGATCGCGGGACGAGCCCGCTCCCACAGGATGGACTGCCCCCAAGAAGTTGGACACACATCCAACCCTTGGGGGCAGTCCAGGAATGCTGGGAGCCTTGGCACCTGAAGCAACCATGGAATGCGTTACCATGCCACGCATGCATTCCCCTGCCGGAGCTCCCATGTCCCACCCCTTCGATACCCTCACCCCCGACCTGGTCCTGGACGCCGTCGAAAGCCTGGGCTTTCTCAGCGATGCCCGGGTGCTGGCGCTCAACAGCTATGAGAACCGCGTCTATCAGGTGGGCATCGAAGGTGAACAACCGCTGATCGCCAAGTTCTACCGCCCCGGGCGCTGGAGCGATGCGGCCATCCTCGAGGAACACCGCTTCAGCTTCGAACTGGCCGAGCACGAGGTGCCGGTTGTCGCCCCGCTTCAGCATGACGGTCGCAGCCTGTTCGAGCACCTGGGCTTTCGCTTCACCCTGTTCCCCCGCCGCGGCGGCCATGCGCCCGAACCCGGCAACCTCGACCAGTTGTATCGCCTCGGGCAATTGCTCGGACGTCTGCATGCCGTCGGCGCCACGCGCCCATTCGAGCATCGCGAGACGCTGGCTGTAGACAACTTCGGCCATGCCTCGCTCAAGACCCTGCTCGACGGCGATTTCGTCCCGCGCGAGCTGCTGCCGGCGTTCGAGTCGGTGGCCCGCGACCTGCTCAAGCGGGTCGAGGATATCTACCAACGCACGCCCTTCGAGGCGATCCGCCTGCATGGCGACTGTCACGCCGGCAACCTGATGCACCGCGACGACATCTATCACGTCGTCGACCTCGACGACTGCCGCATGGGGCCAGCGGTGCAAGACGTGTGGATGATGCTGGCCGGCAGCCGCGAAGAGCGGTTGGCCCAGTTGGCCGAACTGGTCGACGGGTACGACGAGTTCCACGATTTCGACCCGCGCCAACTGGCGCTGATCGAGCCGCTGCGCGCCTTGCGCCAGTTGCATCACAGCGCCTGGCTGGCACGGCGCTGGGACGACCCGGCGTTCCCGCGCAGCTTCCCCTGGTTCGGCCAGCCGCGCTACTGGGGCGACCAGATCCTGGCCCTGCGCGAGCAGATGGCCGCACTGGATGAAGCGCCACTGAAATTGTTCTAGTTGCAAGGCGTCACCTGTCTACAATAGGCGCCGCGATATCAGCTGCCAAAGCAAGGAATCTGCATGCACGCCGCAAACCCGCAGCGCGGGTACATCCTGGGCCTCAGCGCCTACATCATCTGGGGCCTGTTCCCCCTCTACTTCAAAGCTATCCAGAGCGTCCCGGCGGTAGAGATCATCGTCCACCGGGTACTGTGGTCGGCGCTGTTCGGTTCGCTCCTGCTGCTGGTGTGGAAACACCCGGGCTGGTGGCGAGAGCTGCGCGACAACCCGCGGCGCCTGGCGATCCTGGCCCTGAGCGGCGCGCTGATCGCAGGCAACTGGCTGACCTACGTGTGGGCCGTGAACAACGGTCGCATGCTCGAGGCCAGCCTGGGTTACTACATCAACCCGCTGGTCAACGTGCTGCTGGGCATGCTCCTGTTGGGCGAACGCCTGCGCCGCCTGCAATGGCTGGCGGTCGGGCTGGCGGCGGCGGGGGTGGCGCAACAGGTGTGGCAGGTCGGTGGCCTGCCCTGGGTGTCGCTGGGGCTGGCGCTGTCGTTCGGTTTCTACGGCCTGATTCGCAAGCAGGCGCCGGTGGCGGCGCTGCCGGGGCTGGTTGTGGAGACCTGGATGCTGGTGCCATTGGCACTGGGCTGGCTGCTGCTGCATCCGCAGGCCAACAGCGCCAACCTCGCGTTCTTCAGCAGCAGCGAAGCGCTGTGGTTGATGGCTGCGGGCCCGGTCACGCTGGTGCCGCTGGTGTGCTTCAACGCCGCCGCGCGCCACCTGCCCTACACCACCCTGGGCTTCCTGCAATACCTGGCGCCGACCCTGGTGCTGCTGCAGGCGGTGCTGCTGTTCGGCGAGCACCTGTCCTCGAGCACGCTGATCGCGTTCATGTTCATCTGGGCGGGCCTGGCGATCTACAGCGTCGATGCCTGGCTGAGCCTGCGCAAACGCGCCTGATCAAAAAACGATCAAGCCTCTGCAGGCCACGGAAAGCGTGGCCTGCAGCAAGGTCTCCAGAGGTTATCCACACCCTGATCCCCGTGCTTTGTGCACAACCCCCTGAAATATGGACATTTTTTGCTCAATCCGGTGCAGCCCGCGATTGGTCGGGGCTGGCGGGGAGTACCCTCAGGTTATCCACAGGGGCTTCCCCGTTAAACCGGGGATAACCTGCTATTCCTCCGGCCTGAGCTTCAACTCCACCATCAGATCATCGGCGAGGCTTTCCAGCTTCTGCTGCAGGTCATCCAGCGACAAGGTCAGCGGCAAGGCCAGCAAGGCATCGGCGTGGAACAGCGGCTCGCTGCTCATCGGTGCCGGACGCACCTCGGTGGTAAAGCGCTCCAGGTTGACCCCCTGATCCGCCAGCAGCCGGGTAATATCGCGAACGATCCCCGGGCGATCATTGCCCACCAGCTCCATCGCGATCGGCTTCCAGGTGCAGGATGGCTCGATGCCGCTCTCGGCAATCAGCACGCGAATGCCATGATCGCCCAGCTTCTGCAGCGACTCGACCAACTCGTCGTAGTTTTCCGCCGGCACCGCAACCCGCAGGATCCCGGCGAACTGCCCGGCCATGCGCGACATGCGGCTTTCCAGCCAGTTGCCGTTGTGATCGGCGATGCACTGGGCGATGCGTTCGACCTGTCCGGCCTTGTCAGGGGCGATCACGGTGAGTACAAGATGATCCACGGGCCACTCCTCTACCTGCGCGTACAAGGGCATCGAATCAGTATAGGCAAGGCGCGGCAACCTGCCGCAGGGCGGACCACGCAACAAATCGTGTACCGTTTAGAGATTTATCTGGAACAATCCACAGGTTTTTTGCGAACATACTGCCTTCCAGCGTGACCCGATGCGACCAATAGGTCGCACAACGACGCTTTTAGTCTGATGTTCACCCGCCTACTGCATCATGTAGTATGCGCCAGCGCGGACTACAAAACGTCGTTTGGATGTCTGCCAAGGCGCCTGTGAAAATACGCGAATCGCCCGCCAGCCTGTCTGGCAGGCTGCACCCAGCCGCGCTCGGGCTGCATGACGAGGGCATGTACTGGCCGCGTGTTTAGAGAAGCGCTACAGGCTTAATACAGAAGAGCGAAATAGCTGAGCAGAGTGAGGCAAGCAATGACTGGATACGTTCAAGTCGGTGGCCTTCAGGTCGCCAAGGTCCTGTACGACTTCGTCAATGACGAAGCCATTGCAGGGACCGGCATCGTCGCCGAGCAGTTCTGGGCCGGTGCAGAGAAGATCATCAACGACCTCGCTCCAAAGAACAAAGCCCTGCTCGCCAAGCGTGACGAGCTGCAAGCCAAGATCGATGCCTGGCACCAGGCACGCCAGGGTCAGGCCCACGACGCCGCGACCTACAAAGCATTCCTCCAGGAAATCGGCTATCTGCTGCCACAAGCCGACGATTTCCAGGCCACCACGCAAAACGTCGATGAAGAAATCGCCCACATGGCCGGCCCGCAGCTGGTGGTGCCGGTGATGAACGCACGTTTCGCCCTGAACGCCGCCAACGCCCGCTGGGGCTCGCTGTATGACGCACTGTATGGCACCGACGCCATCAGCGAAGAAGGCGGCGCCGAAAAAGGCCAGGGCTACAACAAGGTACGCGGCGACAAGGTCATCGCCTTCGCCCGCGCCTTCCTCGATGAAGCCGCGCCCCTGGCTGCCGGCTCCCACGTCGACTCCACCGGCTATCGCATCGACGCCGGCAAGCTGGTCGTCGCCCTCAAGGGCGGCAGCAACAGCGGCCTGCGCGACGACGCCCAGCTGATCGGCTTCCAGGGCGACGCCGCAGCACCGACGGCCGTGCTGCTCAAGCACAACGGCCTGCACTTCGAGATCCAGGTCGACGCCAGCACCCCGGTCGGCAGCACTGACGCCGCCGGCGTGAAAGACATCCTGATGGAGTCGGCACTGACCACCATCATGGACTGCGAAGACTCTGTCGCCGCCGTCGATGCCAACGACAAGGTCGTCGTCTACCGCAACTGGCTGGGCCTGATGAAAGGCGACCTGGCCGAAAGCGTGAGCAAGGGCGGCAAGACCTTCACCCGGACCATGAACCCCGACCGCGAGTACGCAGCGCCCAACGGCGGCAGCGTCACCCTGCACGGCCGTTCGCTGCTGTTCGTGCGTAACGTCGGTCACCTGATGACCAACCCGGCGATCCTCGATGCCCAGGGCAACGAAGTTCCCGAAGGTATCCAGGACGGCCTGTTCACCAACCTGATCGCCCTGCACAACCTCAACGGCAACACCAGCCGCAAGAACACCCGTACCGGCAGCGTGTACATCGTCAAGCCGAAGATGCACGGCCCTGAAGAAGTGGCGTTCGCCGCCGAGATCTTCAGCCGCGTCGAAGACCTGCTGGGCATGCCGCGCAACACCGTCAAGGTCGGCATCATGGACGAGGAACGCCGTACCACGGTCAACCTCAAGGCCTGCATCAAGTCGGCAGCCGAGCGCGTGGTGTTCATCAACACCGGCTTCCTCGACCGCACTGGCGATGAGATCCACACCTCGATGGAAGCCGGCGCCATGGTGCGCAAAGGCGCCATGAAGAGCGAGAAGTGGATCGGCGCGTACGAGAACAACAACGTCGACATCGGCCTGGCCACCGGCCTGCAAGGCCGTGCCCAGATCGGCAAGGGCATGTGGGCCATGCCTGACCTGATGGCGGCGATGCTCGAGCAGAAGATCGCCCACCCGCTGTCCGGCGCCAACACTGCCTGGGTCCCTTCGCCAACCGCCGCGACCCTGCACGCGCTGCACTACCACAAGGTCGACGTCCAGGCACGTCAGCGCGAGCTGGCCTCGCGTACCCCGGCCTCGGTGGACGACATCCTGACCATTCCGCTGGCGGCCAACACCAACTGGTCGGCCGACGAGATCCGCAACGAGCTGGACAACAACGCCCAGGGCATCCTCGGCTATGTCGTACGCTGGATCGACCACGGCGTGGGCTGCTCGAAGGTGCCGGACATCAACAACGTCGGGCTGATGGAAGACCGCGCCACCCTGCGCATTTCCGCCCAGTTGCTGGCCAACTGGCTGCGCCATGGCATCGTCACCCAGGCGCAGGTGCTGGAAAGCCTCAAGCGCATGGCGGCGGTGGTCGACAAGCAGAACGCGGGCGACGCCCAGTACCGCCCGATGGCGCCGAACTTCGATGACAACATCGCGTTCCAGGCCGCGGTCGAGCTGGTCGTCGAAGGTGCGAAGCAGCCGAACGGTTACACCGAGCCGGTCCTGCATCGCCGCCGTCGCGAGTTCAAGGCGCGTAACGGGCTGTAAGTTACATCTACGACGGGGGTCGCTTTGCGGCCCAATCGCGGCACAAGGCCGCTCCCACAGGCACAGAGCAAGGTTCGAAGCTTGCGCCGTACCTGTAGGAGCGGCCTTGTGCCGCGATTGGGCTGCGAAGCAGCCCTAGTCCTGCATCACTCGATCTTCAATTCTTTTTTCACCAACTCCAGCAATTTCCCCAGATCCACCGGTTTAAGCAGAAAATCCACCACCCCCAGGTGCATCACGTCCACCGCCTCTTTTACATCGGTGTCGCCCGAGACCACGATGATCGACAACGCCGCCCGGTCCGAGTCGCGAATCTGCCGAATCAGCTCCAGGCCATCCTCGGGCTCCATGCGCAGATCGGTGATCATCAGCGCGATGCGCGGTTCGTAGTGCAGCTTGAACATCGCCTCCTGCGCACCATCGGCCACCATGCAGTCGATGCCACGGCTTTTCAGGTACAGGCTCAGGGCCTCGCTGTTCACCGGGTTGTCGTCCACCACCAGCACCACCGGCCTGGGCGCCACTGGCGCGCTCACCACGGCCAACGCCTCGCGCTCGGCGTCACTCAGTATTTCGTCATGCTCAGCCATCGCCATCTCGTCAAAAAAATCTCGTGCTAGGTTTAGGACCGCGAAAACCGGCGTAGCCTACCCACCTTTCGTCGGATCCTTGACAGCGACTCTCACCGATAGACTTACGTCCAATGGGCATCCACGGGCAGCCAGCCGACCATGGAGGCCGAAAACAACAAAGCCGATACCTATAGATAGATATATATAGTTCGGCGTAGCGATACGGTCAGCTTCATGAGCAAAAAGGACGCCTACACCCAGGCCGGCAGGACAGCGGTGCTGCAGAATATCCAGGGGACGCTGCAGTTTCTGCAGCGCTTCCCGCCGTTCAACCAGATGGAACAGGGCCACCTCGCCTACCTGGTGGAACAGTGCCAACTGCGTTTCTATGCCAGCGGCGAAAGCATCATCAAGCCTGCCGACGGACCCGTGGAACACTTCTACATCGTCAAGCAGGGCCGGGTGATGGGCGAGCGCCAGCATGTCACCGGCCCCGGCGTGGAAACCACCTTCGAGATCGCCAGCGGCGAATGCTTCCCCCTGGCCGCACTGCTCGGCGAACGGGCCACGCGCACCGAACACCTGGCCGGCGAAGACACCTTCTGCCTGCAATTGAACAAGGCGGCGTTCATCCGCGTGTTCTCGTTGTCCGGTGTGTTTCGCGACTTCGCCCTGCGTGGCGTCAGCAGCCTGCTCGACCAGGTCAACCAGCAGGTGCGCCAGCGCGCCGTGGAAACCCTGGGCACGCAGTATTCGCTCAATACGCCGCTGGGCGAGCTGGCCATGCGTCACCCGGTGGTGTGCACGCCCGACACGCCGCTGCGCGACGCGGTAAGGTCGATGCACGAACAACAGGTGGGGAGCATTGCCATCGTCGATGAGCAGCGCTTCCCCATCGGCATCTTCACCCTGCGCGACCTGCGCCAGGTGGTCGCCGACGCCAGCGCCGAACTCAGCGCACCGATCGACCGGCACATGACCGCCGCACCGTTCTACCTCAGCCCCCAGGCCAGCGCCTTCGATGCCGCCATGGCGATGACCGAGCGGCATATCGCGCATGTCTGCCTGGTCGACAACGGTCGCCTGTGTGGGGTGGTGTCCGAGCGCGACCTGTTCTCCCTGCAGCGGGTCGACCTGGTGCACCTGGCGCGCACCATCCGTCACGCGCCGCGCCTGGAGGTACTGGTGGCATTGCGCGGCGAGATCGGCCAACTGGTCGAGCGCATGCTCGCCCATGGCGCTTCCTCGACGCAGATCACCCAGATCATCACCCTGCTCAACGACCACACCGTGTGCCGGGTCATCGAACTGGCGCTGGCCGAACGCGGCGACCCCGGCGTGGCGTTCAGTTGGCTGTGCTTCGGCAGCGAAGGACGCCGCGAGCAGACCCTGCACACCGACCAGGACAATGGCATTCTCTTCGAGGCCCGCGACAGCGCCGAAGCCGATGCCATCCGCGCGCGCCTGCTGCCACTGGCGCAATACATCAACCACAACCTCGCCCAGTGCGGCTTCACCCTGTGCAAGGGCAATGTCATGGCCGGCAACCCCGAGCTGTGCCTGTCGCGTGCCGAATGGGCACGGCGCTTTGCCGGTTTCATCCGCGAAGCCAGCCCGGAAAACCTGCTGGGCTCAAGCATCTATTTCGACCTGCGCGTGGTCTGGGGCGACGAGCAAGGCTGCGAAGCGCTTCGCCAGGGCATCCTCGCCCAGGTTGCCGACAACCGCATCTTCCAGCGCATGATGGCTGACAACGCCCTGCGCCAGCGCCCGCCGGTCGGGCGCCTGCGCGAGTTCGTGCTGACCCGCCAGGGCAACGACAAGGCTGCCACCCTCGACCTCAAGGTCCAGGGCCTGACCCCCTTCGTCGATGGCGCCCGCCTGCTCGCCCTGGCCAACGGCATCGCTGCCAACAACACGCTGGAACGCTTGCGCCAACTGGTGGCCAAGGGCGTCATCGATGCCCTCGACGGCGCCGCCTTCGAAGAGGCCTATCACTTCATCCAGCAGACCCGCATGCAGCAGCACCAGCGCCAGAGTCGCGACAACCTGGCCTACTCCAACCGCGTCGACCCGGACAGCCTCAACCATCTGGACCGGCGCATCCTGCGTGAATCGCTGCGCCAGGCCCAGCGCCTGCAGAGCAGCCTGGCGCAGCGGTACCAGTTATGAAGCTGTTCGCCTGGCTGCGCCCCAACCCGCCCACTCTCGACGCCGACCTGCGCCAGCGCCTGGCGCTGCTGCCGCGCCCGATGCCGTCCAGCATGCAGACGCTGCGCGAGCAGCGCTGGGTGGTACTGGACCTGGAGACCAGCGGCCTCAACCTGAATCGCGACCAAGTGTTGTCGATCGGGGCCGTGGCCATCGAGGACGGCGGCATCGACCTGGGCCGCCAGTTCGAACGCACCCTGCGGCGTCCCGAGCAGAAGACCAACGCCAGCGTGCTGATCCATGGCCTGGGGCCCAGCGCCCTGGCGGCGGGTACCGACCCGGCCGAAGCCTTCGTCGAGTTGCTGGAGTTCATTGGCGACAGCCCGGTGCTGGCCTTCCACGCCCCATTCGACCAGGGCATGCTGGCCCGCGCCCTGAAGGACACCCTGGGCCATCGTCTGCAGCAGGTGTTCATCGACGTGGCGGAACTGGCGCCTATGCTCAACCCCGACACGGTGCTGCGTGAAGCAAGCCTGGACGATTGGGTGGCGCGCTTCGGCCTCGAGGTACAGGCGCGCCATCATGCCAGCGCCGACGCCCAGGTCACCGCCGAACTGGCCTTGATCCTGTTCAGCCAGGCACGACGCCAGCAACTGGACAGCCCGTTGCAACTGGAACAGCGGCTGAGGCAGTGGCGGCGGCGGGCTGTGCACAGCCATGGCCTGTAGGCAGATGGTGATCGTTTCACGGGTAAATCCGCTCCTGCTGGCATTCTGACCAGCGTCAATTGCATCCCCCCTCCCTCCTCTGCCACAATCGCGAATCATTATCGTTATATAACGCATTCTTCCCCGGGGAACGCCTTTGTCGTCTGCGCACAGCCCACATGCCGAGCTGGTCGGCAGCCTGTACCGCGACCACCGCAGCTGGCTGCTTGCCTGGCTGCAGCGCAGCACAGCCTGCCGCCAGCGCGCCGAAGACCTCAGCCAGGACACCTTCGTGCGCCTGCTCGGCCGCGAGCAACTGATCACGCCTCGCGAACCCCGGGCGTTTCTCGTCGCCGTGGCCAAGGGCCTGCTGTTCGACCATTTCCGGCGTGCCGCCCTGGAGCAGGCCTACCTTGCCGAGCTGTCGCTGCTGCCTGAAGCCGAGCAGCCTTCGCCAGAGACCCAGCACCTGATCCTCGAAGACCTCAAGGCCATCGACCGCCTGCTGTGCAAACTGTCGAGCAAGGCACGCACGGCGTTCCTGTACAACCGCCTGGACGGCATGGGCCATGCCGAGATCGCCGAGCGCCTGGGGGTGTCGGTGTCGCGGGTGCGCCAGTACATCGCCCAAGGCATGCGTCAGTGCTACGTGGCGTTGTATGGGGAGCCGACGTGAGCAATACGCCGGTCTCGGCCAAGGTCCTGGAAGCCGCCATCGCCTGGAAACTGTGCCTGGAGGGCGGCGACGGCACGGCCGATGAGCGCCACGAATTCACGCGCTGGCACGCCGCCAGCGAGGAACATGCCCGCGCCTGGTTCCAGCTCGGCATGCTCGATCAACGCGTGGGCGCGGCTGCAGGCCCCGCCCGCCACGCCCTGCTGCAATCACGCGCCGGCCTGCGTCAGCGGGTTGGCAAACTCGGCGGCGGGCTGGCCGGGATGTTCCTGCTCGGTGGCCTGCTGGCCTGGGTCGGCGCCCCATCGCTGGCGCCCAGCTACTGGCTGGCCGATCAACGTACCGGAACCGGCGAGCTGCGCACCCTGCGCCTGGAGGACGGCACGCTGCTGAGCCTGGACACCCATACCGCAGTGGACATCGACTACGCGGGCGAACAGCGGGTGATCGTGCTGCACCAGGGGGAAATCTCCGTGGAAACCGGCCACGACGATCCGCGCCCCTTGTGGGTACGCACCGACGATGGCCGACTGCGCCCACTGGGTACGCGCTTTCTGGTCAAACGCGAAACCGCCGGCACACGCCTTGAGGTGCTGCAGGCCCAGGTTGCTGCGCAACCGCGCAACACGGGTAACGAAGAGGTGCTGAACGAGGGCCAGCAAGTCTTGATGCACAGCAACGGCCTCGGCCTGGTAGGTCCAGTCAGCGCCGGAGCCGACGCCTGGACCCGCGGCATGCTGGTGGTAGACAACGTGCGCCTGGCAGACCTGGTCGCCGAGCTCGGTCGTTATCGTAGCGGGCACCTGGGGGTGTCGGATGAGGTGGCCAACCTGCGCGTGACCGGCAGCTTCCCGCTGACCGATATCGATCTGGCACTGGCCTCGCTGGTGCCGGCACTGCCGGTGAAGATCGAACAGCGGACGCCCTGGTGGGTGACGGTAAGGCCTCGCTGAATCCAGCGAAGCCGTGCAGGCAAACTTTTTTCAAATAGCCCCTGTCACTTTCCAAATCTCGCTCGGCAAGGAAGCAGTTAGCACTTATCCGTCTAGGAGCCACTGCATGTCCCGTGCTGTCGAGTCTTACCTGCGTCCCAGCCTGATGGCCCTGGCCATCGGCCTTGCCACCCCCCTGGTCAGCCCCATGCTGCTGGCTGCCGAGCAGTCCAGCGTGCGGGCATACGACCTGCCCGCCGCCGCGTTGTCCACCACGCTGAACCAGATCGCCAGCCAAGGCGGAATCGCCCTGGCCCTGGACCCGGCGTTGGTCAACGGCCGCACTTCAGCCCCGGTCAGCGGCCAGTACGACGCTCTCGGCGCACTGCACGCCGCCCTGCGTGGCACCGGCCTGCAACTGCAGCAGAGCAGCGCCGGCAGCTACAGCCTGGTGGCCGCCCCGGAAGGCAGCGTGGCCCTGCCAGAAACCGCGATCAACGCCAACACTGAATACGAGAGTGCATGGGGCGCGGTCAGCGGCTATGTCGCCACCCGCACCGCCGCCGGCACCAAGACCGATACCCCCGTCGTCGAGACCCCGCGCTCGCTGTCGGTGATCACCCGCCAGCAGCTCGACGACCGCCAGGTGCTCAACCTCAACGATGCCCTGCGCTACACCGCCGGTGTGCAGAGCAGCGGCTACGGCTCCGACTCGCGCGCCGACTGGTTGCGCGTGCGCGGCTTCGACCCAACCCAGTTCCTCGATGGCCTGCCGCTGCCAAAGGGGTCGTTCGCCAACCCGAAGATCGAGCCCTGGAACCTGGAACGCATCACCGTGCTGCGCGGCCCGGCATCGTCGGTGTACGGCCAGACCCCACCCGGCGGCATGCTCGACATGGTCAGCCGCCGCCCGCAAGCCGAGAGCGCGCACCAGGTCGAAGCCCAGGTCGGCAGCAACGAGCACAAGCAGATCAACTTCGACAGCACCGGCAAGATCGACGACGGGGGCCAGTTCCTCTACCGCGTCAGTGGCACCGTGCGTGACAGCAATGCCCCGGTCGACCACATTCCGGACAAACGCTACAACATCGCCCCAAGCCTGACCTGGAATATCAACGACGACACCAAGCTGACCTTCCTGTCGCAATACACCCGCGACGATACCGGCATTACCGGGCAGTTTCTGCCACTACAGGGCACCAAGCTGTCCTCGCCAGTAGGCAAGATTTCCCACCACAAGAACCTCGGCGAGCCGGACTGGGACTTCTACGACCGCACCTACTACGCTCTGGGCTATGCGCTCGAGCACCGCTTCAACGACACCTGGCAGTTCCGCCAGAACCTGCGCTACACCAAGAGCGACCTGTCGTTCCAGGCGGTCAACGTAAACACCTTCAACAGTGTCGACGCCAACGGCAACGTCAACCGCGAGTCGGGCATCGTCAACGAAGACATCAGCCAGTTCGCCGTGGACAACAACTTCCAGGCTAACTTCCAGACCGGTGCCATCGACCACACCCTGCTGCTGGGCCTGGACCACCAGCGCTCGAACACCAACTATCAGTGGCTTTACGGCATGGGTGTGCCGCCGATCAACGTGGTGCGCCCGATATATGGCGCAGACATGTCGCAGGTCACCTACTTCGCCTTGCAGGACTTCGGTCAGAAGACCCGCCAGACCGGCCTATACGTGCAGGACCAGATGGCCTTGGACAACTGGCGCCTGACGCTCGGCGGGCGTGAGGATTGGATTCACACCGGCACCGTGTTCCACAACAGCAACGACGCCACCAGCACCGAGCGCGACAAGGCCTTCAGCGGCAACATAGGCCTGAGCTACGTATTCGACAACGGCATCACCCCATACTTCTCCTACACCGAGTCGTTCCAGCCGGCTATCGGTGCCAACGTCAGTTCCACCACCTCGTTCAAGCCTACCGAAGGACGCCAGTACGAGGTCGGGGTGAAGTTCCAGCCGGTCGGGAGTCAAACCCTGCTTACTGCGGCGGTGTACGATCTGCGCCAGAAGAACGTGAACGTCACCGAAGGCAGCATCACCCGTCAGGTCGGTCAGTTGCAGGTGCGTGGCCTGGAGCTGGAGGCGACCAGCCAGCTGACCGAGAACCTCAAGACCATCGCCTCGTACACCTACACCGATACCGAGATTCTCAAAGGTAACGACAAGGGCAACCGCATGGCGCTGATACCCCGCAACCAGGCAACCCTGTGGGCCGACTACACCTGGCACCAGGGGTTGCTGGATGGCTTCGGCATCGGCGGTGGCGTACGTTACGTGGGCGACACCTACGGCAACACCGCCAACACCGACCTGGGGCACGTGGGCTCCTACACCGTCTACGATGCGTCGGTGCACTACGACCTGGGGCGCCTGGACAACAGCATGAAAGGGCTGACCGTGGCGGTGGAAGCCAAGAACGTGTTCAACAAGGAATACCTGTCGAACTGTGATGGCTTCTGGTGCTACTACGGCGATGAGCGCAACGTAGTCGTCAGCGCCAACTACAAGTTCTGAGTGGCGCATCGCGGGGCAAGCCCGCTCCCACAGGATTGTGGTGTACCTGTAGGAGCGGCTTGCCCCGCCATTGCGTCCTAAAAGACAGCACA
>NZ_JBNFMU010000179.1:0-62817 GCF_049942315.1 Pseudomonas wayambapalatensis | reverse complement strand
CTGGGTAATCGCCTTGCGCCGGGTATAGAAGCGCACACCGTCCGGCCCATAGGCATGCAAGTCGCCAAACAGCGAGCGCTTCCAGCCACCAAAGCTGTGATAGCTCACCGGCACCGGCAGCGGCACGTTCACCCCAACCATGCCCACTTCGATCTCGTCGCAGAACAGCCGCGCCGCCTCACCGTCACGGGTGAAGATGCAAGTGCCGTTGCCGTACTCGTGATCGTTGATCAGTTGCATCGCCTCTTCCAGGCTCTGCACACGCACCACGCACAGCACCGGGCCGAAGATCTCTTCCTTATAGATGCGCATCTCCGGAGTGACGTTGTCGAACAGCGTCCCGCCAACGAAGTAACCGTCTTCATTGCCCGCAACACGGAAGCCGCGGCCATCTACCACCAGCTTGGCACCTGCAGCCACGCCATCGTCGATATAGCCTACGACCTTGTCACGTGCAGCAGCTGTGACCAACGGCCCCATATCCAGCCCGCAAGAGGTGCCTGCACCAATCTTCAGCGCCTTGATCTGTGGCTCCAGCTTGGCAATCAGCGCATCGGCAACCTGGTCACCCACGCACACCGCCACCGAGATCGCCATGCAGCGCTCGCCGCACGAACCATAGGCCGCACCCATCAGGGCGCTCACCGCATTGTCCAGCTCGGCATCGGGCATCAGCACTGCGTGGTTCTTCGCACCACCCAACGCCTGCACACGCTTGCCGCGCTTGGTGCCTTCGGCATAGATGTACTCGGCGATCGGTGTCGAACCGACGAAGCTCAGGGCCTTGACTTCCGGTGCTTCGATCAGCGCATCCACCGCTTCCTTGTCGCCATGCACCACATTGAGAATGCCCTTGGGCAGGCCAGCCTCATGCAGCAGTTGGGCGATGTACAGCGTCGAGCTCGGGTCGCGCTCCGAGGGCTTGAGGATGAAGGCATTGCCGCAGACGATGGCCAGCGGATACATCCACAGCGGCACCATCGCCGGGAAGTTGAACGGCGTGATACCGGCCACCACACCCAGCGGCTGGAAGTCGGACCAGGCGTCGATGTTCGGGCCGACGTTGCGGCTGTATTCACCTTTGAGGATCTCGGGCGCGGCGCAGGCGAACTCGACGTTCTCGATACCACGCTTCAGTTCGCCGGCGGCATCCTCGATCGTCTTGCCATGCTCTTCGCTGATCATCTGCGAAATGCGCGCCTCGTTCTGCTCCAGCAGCTGCTTGAAGCGGAACATGACCTGGGCACGCTTGGCCGGTGGCGTGTTACGCCAGGCCGGGAACGCAGCCTTGGCCGAGTCGATGGCGTCCTGGATGGTGGCGCGGCTGGCGAGTTCGACCTTGCGGGTAGCCTGGCCAGTCGACGGGTTGAAGACATCGGCGGTGCGACCGCCCTTGGAAACCAGCTCACCATTGATCAGGTGCTGAACGATGCTCATGCAGAACTCCAGATAAAGAAGGTTGGAACAGGCGCGCTCAGGCGCCTGTCGTCAGCGTCGGAAAGATCAGTCGATCTGGTTCAGGGCTTCGCCTACCGCGTCGAACAGGCGATCCAGTTCCTGCGGCTGGGTATTGAAGGTTGGGCCGAACTGCAGGGTGTCACCCCCGAAGCGAACATAGAAGCCGGCCTTCCACAGTTTCATGGCCGTCTCGTATGGACGCACGATCGCATCGCCATCGCGCGCTGCGATCTGGATCGCGCCAGCCAGGCCGTAGTTACGGATGTCGATGACATTCTTGGTGCCCTTTACGCCATGCAGCAGGTTCTCGAAGTGCGGCGCCAGTTCGGCGGCGGACTGCACCAGGTTTTCCTTCTGCAGCAGGTCCAGTGCGGCGATGCCGGCAGCACAGGCCACAGGGTGAGCCGAATAGGTGTAGCCATGGGGGAATTCCACGGCGTATTCCGGCGTCGGTTGGTTCATGAAGGTCTGGTAGATCTCACTGCTGGCGATCACGGCACCCATCGGGATGGCGCCGTTGGTCACCTGTTTGGCGATGCACATCAGATCCGGGGTCACGCCGAAGGCTTCGGAGCCGGTCATCGCCCCCATACGGCCGAAGCCAGTGATCACTTCGTCGAAGATCAGCAGGATGTTGTGCTGGGTGCAGATTTCACGCAGGCGCTTCAGATAACCCTTCGGTGGAGGCAGCACGCCAGCGGAGCCGGCCAGCGGCTCGACGATCACCGCGGCGATGTTCGAAGCGTCATGCAATTCGATCAGCTTGAGCATCTCGTCGGCCAGGGCGATACCGCCCTCTTCCGGCATGCCGCGGGAGAACGCGTTCACCGGCAGTACGGTGTGAGGCAAATGGTCGACATCCAGCAGTTGGCCGAACATCTTGCGGTTGCCATTGACCCCGCCCAGGCTGGTGCCGGCAATGTTCACGCCGTGGTAACCACGGGCACGGCCGATGATCTTGGTCTTGGTTGCCTGGCCTTTCAGGCGCCAGTAGGCACGCACCATCTTCAGCGCGGTGTCGGCGCACTCGGAGCCGGAGTTGGTATAGAAGACATGGTTGAGGTCACCTGGCGTCAGCTCGGCGATCTTCTCGGCCAGCTGGAACGACAGCGGGTGACCGAACTGGAAGGCCGGCGAGTAGTCCAGGGTGCTCAACTGACGCGTCACCGCTTCGGTGATTTCCTTGCGGGTATGCCCGGCGCCGCAGGTCCACAGGCCCGACAGTGCGTCGAAGATCTTGCGCCCCTTGTCGTCAACCAGGTAATTGCCTTCGGCCGCCACGATCAGGCGCGGATCACGCTGGAAGTTGCGGTTGGCGGTGTAGGGCATCCAGTGAGCATCCAGCTTGAGCTGGCTGGCCAGGCCGGACGGGGCGGTTTCGGGCATGTTCATCGGCGGTTCCTCGGAAGACGACTAGGCAACGACGGGTGTTGTTGCAGCTAAATTGTCACGGGGATAAAGTCTGAAAAAGCCAACATTTCTAATCTTCAGTTAGCAGTGGACTAAACTTATGAGTCGTCGCCCCGATCCCCTCGCGCAAGTCAGCGATTTCGATATTCGCCTGCTGAAGATTTACCGCAGTGTCGTCGAGTGCGGCGGCTTCTCGGCGGCGGAAAACGTACTGGGTATCGGGCGCTCGGCCATCAGCCAGCAGATGAATGACTTGGAGCAGCGCCTGGGCTTGCGCTTGTGCCAGCGTGGCCGGGCAGGCTTTTCGCTCACCGAGGAAGGCCGCGAGGTCTACCACTCGGCACTGCAACTGCTCAGCGCTCTGGAGAGCTTTCGCACCGAGGTCAACGGACTGCACCAGCACCTGCGTGGCGAACTCAACATCGGCCTGACCGACAACCTGGTGACCCTGCCTCACATGCGCATCACCCACGCCCTGGCCGAGCTCAAGGATCGCGGGCCGGACGTGCGTATCCAGATTCGCATGATCGCTCCGAGCCAGGTCGAACAAGGGGTGCTGGACGGCAGTCTGCATGTTGGCGTGGTGCCGCAGACCAGCCCGCTCTCGGGCCTGGAATACCAACCCCTGTACAGCGAACGTTCGTTGCTCTACTGCGCAGTGGGCCACCCGCTGTTCTATGCCGAAGACCAGAAGATCGACGACCAGCGCCTCAACAGCCAGGAAGCCATCGCCCCGACCTTCCGTCTGCCGGCCGACATCCAGGCGCACTACCAGGCCCTGAACTGCACCGCCAGCGCCTCGGACCGCGAGGGCATGGCCTTTCTCATCCTCACCGGGCGCTACATCGGCTACCTGCCCGATCACTACGCAATGTTCTGGGTCCAGCAAGGCCGCCTGCGGGCATTGAAACCGGCGCAACGCTTCTATGACCTGAGCCTGAGCTGGGTGACGCGCAAGGGACGGCGTCCGAACCTGGTTCTGGAAAGTTTCCTCGAAAGCCTCGCGGCAACGCGCTAATGCTTGTCACTTCGGCACAGGCAGGTAATCTGTCCGACATCCGTTGCCCACAGACCCCGTACGGAAACGTCCATGACCTTTGAAGTCCCTGCGCATCGCCTCTCCGCCTCGGGCAAGCCCGCCGGCCGCATTCGCCAGAAGAACGAACAGGCCATCATCCAGGCCGCCGAAGACGAATTCGCCCGCCATGGTTTCAAGGGCACCAGCATGAATACCATCGCGCTGAAGGCCAACCTGCCCAAAGCCAACCTGCACTACTACTTCACCAACAAGCTCGGCCTTTATATCGCCGTGCTCAGCAACATCATCGAGTTGTGGGACAGTACCTTCAACGCCCTGAGCGTCGAGGACGACCCGGCCGTGGCGCTGAGCCAGTACATTCGCACCAAGATGGAGTTCTCCCGACGCAACCCGCAGGCATCGCGGATCTTCGCCATGGAGGTGATCAGCGGTGGGCACTGCCTGACCGAATACTTCAGCGCCGACTACCGCGAGTGGTTCCGCGGCCGCGCCGCGGTGTTCCAGGCCTGGATCGAGGCCGGCAAGATGGACCGGGTAGACCCTGTGCACCTGATCTTCCTGCTCTGGGGCAGTACCCAGCACTACGCTGACTTCGCCACCCAGATCTGCCAGGTCACCGGTCGCAGCCGCCTGACCAAGCAGGACATGGAAGACGCCAGCAACAACCTTATCCACATCATTCTCAAAGGCTGCGGCATCAATCCGCCCGCCTGACCCGGACCTATGCCCTCTACCCTGCTTGAGCTCTGCGAGTTCCGCGAAGACATCCGCAAGAGCCGCTTCATCACCCTCGCCGGCCCTGTCAGCAGCGCTGCCGAGGCGATGAGCTTCATCGAACGCCACAGCGACCCAACCGCCACCCACAACTGCTGGGCCTGGAAACTCGGTGCGCAATACCGCAGCAGCGATGATGGCGAGCCGGGCGGCACCGCCGGACGTCCAATCCTTGCGGCGATCGAAGCCCAAGACTGCGATCAGGTGGTCGTGCTGGTCATCCGCTGGTATGGCGGTATCCAGCTCGGCACCGGGGGCCTGGCCCGGGCCTATGGCGGAGGCGCCAACAAATGCCTGCAACAGGCGCCGAAACGGCTGCTTGTACAGCGCAGCGAATTCACCTGCAGTTGCACCTTCAGCGAGCTGGCCTTGCTCAAGCTGCGCCTGGCCGAGGCCGAAGGGCTGGTGCTGGACGAACAGTTCACGGCAAACGGTGTCGATCTGCTCCTGGCGCTGGGCGCAGAGCACGTGCAGACATTTCAGCAGCAATTGGCCGACCTCAGCCGTGGCCGGATTCGCCTGGAGCTTCGCTGAAAGCTGCCCACAACTGCTGTGGGCCTGCCTGTGGATAAGCTTGGGGCATTCTTTTGCAAGCCTTGCCACATATGGCTTTCAGCCGATTGAGCATATTTTGATCACTGTTTTATGACACCTGCAAACCACTGAAAGCCAGAGAGTTATCCCCACCGCCCGGTTTTCGCGGGCTCGTCCGGTGCCCACACGCTTGCGCACAATAACTGTGGAACAGCCTGTGGATAACCCGTGCGCCAACAAGCGGGGCGCCCACCAGCACAAGGCGCGGAGCGTCTGATCATTTTTTGTACAGAAGCAACGCAGGCGAGTCGCGCCCGCCTGGAGTATCCTCGATACCTTTCTTCAAGCGACTTCGGAGCGTCCACATGTCCACAAGCAAAAACGCCCTCATCATCGGCGCCTCCCGCGGATTGGGACTGGGCTTGGTACAACGCCTGCGTGAAGACGGCTGGAACGTCACGGCTACCGTGCGCGATGCGAGCAAGCCCAGCGCCCTCAACGATGTCGCAGGTGTGCGCATCGAATCTTTGGAAATGAACGATACCGCTTTGCTCGACCGCCTCAAGCAGCGTGTGCAGGGCGAAATCTTCGACCTGGTGTTCGTCAACGCCGGGGTCATGGGGCCGTTGCCGCAAGATCTGGAAACCGTACAAGAATCGCAGATCGGCGACCTGTTCATGACCAATGCCGTAGCGCCCATCCGCGTGGCACGTCGGCTGGTCGGACAGATCCGCGAAAACACCGGGGTGCTGGCGTTCATGAGCTCGGGCCTGGGTAGCGTGACCAGCCCGGATGGCAACGAGATCTGCCTGTACAAGGCCAGCAAGGCTGCACTCAACTCGATGATCAACAGCTTCGTGGTGGAGTTGCAACGCTCCGACCTGAGCGTGCTGGCCATGCACCCAGGCTGGGTGAAAACCGACATGGGCGGCGAGAACGCGGAAATCGACGTGTTCACCAGCACACGCGGCATGCTCGACCGGATCAACGAGCAAAGCGGCCAGGGCGGCCTGCGCTTTATCAACTACAAGGGCGACGCCCTGACCTGGTGAATTGAAAGCCGCGTGGCGAGGCAGTAGACTCGATGCCTCGCCTCGCGGCGGACCTGGATCAGCAGACAGGACAACACTGAGCTGGCTAACCCTGAACCCACTTTCAGAGGAGCCGGCACCATGCCTGCGACCCGTATCTGGTTGAAATCCCCCCTTGCCATCTTCACTGCCAATGACACCGATGCCCGCGGTGGCCTGGTCATCGAAAACGGCCGCATCAGCCAACTGCTCGCCCTCGGCGAACAACCCAACACCCCCTGTGACCAAGTGTTCGATGCCCGTGAGCACGTGGTGCTGCCCGGTCTGATCAACACCCACCACCACTTCTACCAGACCCTGACCCGCGCATGGGCTCCGGTGGTCAACCAACCATTGTTTCCCTGGCTCAAGACCCTTTACCCGGTGTGGGCACGGCTGACCCCGACCAAACTGGCGCTTGCCAGCGAGGTTGCATTGGCCGAGTTGCTGCTGTCAGGTTGCACCACTGCCGCCGATCACCATTACCTGTTCCCCGAAGGCCTGGACCACGCCATCGACGTACAGGTCGAAGCCGTGCGCAAGCTCGGCATGCGCGCCATGCTGACCCGCGGCTCGATGAGCCTGGGTGAAGCAGATGGCGGCTTGCCCCCGCAGCAGACAGTGCAACAAGGTGAGGTGATCCTGGCCGACAGTCAGCGACTTATCCACAGTTACCATGAGCGTGGCGAAGGCGCGCGCATCCAGATCGCCCTGGCGCCCTGCTCACCCTTCTCGGTCACGCCAGAGATCATGCGTGCCAGCGCCGCCTTGGCCGAAGAGCTGGACGTGCGCCTGCATACCCACCTGGCCGAAACACTCGATGAGGAAGACTTCTGCCTACAGCGGTTCGGCCTGCGCACCGTGGACTACCTCGACAGTGTCGGCTGGCTCGGCCCGCGCACCTGGCTGGCCCACGGCATCCACTTCAACCCCGACGAAATCACGCGCCTGGGTGCTGCCGGTACCGGCATCTGCCATTGCCCGAGTTCGAACATGCGCCTGGCCTCGGGGATCTGCCCAACCGTCGAGCTCGAAGCTGCCGGAGCCGCAGTCGGCCTGGGTGTAGACGGCTCAGCGTCCAACGATGCCTCGAACATGATCCTCGAAGCACGCCAGGCCCTCTACCTGCAACGCCTGCGCTACGGCGCCGAGCAGATCACGCCCGAGCGCGCGCTGGGCTGGGCAACCCGCGGCTCGGCACAACTGCTGGGCCGTGGCGATATCGGCGAGCTGGCGGTGGGTAAGCAGGCGGACCTGGCCCTGTTCAAGCTCGACGAGCTGCGTTTCTCCGGCAGCCACGATCCGCTGTCCGCGCTGCTGCTGTGCGCGGCGGACCGGGCTGACCGAGTCATGGTCGGCGGCCACTGGCGCGTGATCGATGGCCAGATCGAGGGACTCGATGTCCAGGGCCTGATCGCCGACCATCGTCAGGCGGCAGCCGCACTGATTGCCGGTTGAAGCACAGCGGGGCTGCTGGGCAGCCCCGCCCTACCGAATAGCGCGTAGCCCTGTAGAATGTCGGCCAACCGTACCTGATTCGAGATCACACCCCATGTATGACTGGCTCAATGCCTTGCCCAAGGCCGAACTGCATATGCACCTGGAAGGTTCGCTGGAGCCGGAACTGCTGTTCGCCCTGGCCGAACGCAACAAGGTCGCCCTGCCCTGGGCCGACGTGGAGACGCTGCGCAGCGCCTACGCCTTCAACAACCTGCAGGAGTTTCTCGACCTGTACTACCAGGGCGCCGACGTGCTGCGCACCGAGCAGGACTTCTACGACCTGACCTGGGCCTACCTGCAACGCTGCAAGGCACAGAACGTCATTCACACCGAACCCTTCTTCGACCCGCAGACCCATACCGACCGGGGTATCTCCTTCGAGGTGGTGCTCAGCGGTATCAACCAGGCGCTCAAGGATGGTCGCGAGCAACTGGGCATCAGCAGCGGCCTGATCCTGAGCTTCCTGCGTCACCTCAGCGAGGAGGAAGCCGAGAAGACCCTGGACCAGGCCCTGCCGTTCCGCGATGCCTTCATTGCCGTGGGCCTGGACAGCTCGGAGAAAGGTCATCCACCAAGCAAGTTCCAGCGCGTCTTCGACCGCGCCCGCAGCGAAGGCCTGGTCGCCGTTGCCCACGCCGGCGAGGAGGGCCCACCCGAATACATCTGGGAAGCCCTCGACCTGCTGAAGATCAAGCGCATCGACCACGGCGTACGCGCCATCGAGGATGAGCGGCTGATGCAACGCATCATCGACGAGCAGATTCCGCTGACCGTCTGCCCACTGTCGAACACCAAGCTCTGTGTGTTCGACCATATGAGCCAGCACAACATCCTCGACATGCTCGAACGTGGGGTCAAGGTCACGGTGAACTCCGACGATCCGGCCTACTTCGGCGGCTATGTCACAGAAAACTTCCACGCTTTGCACCAGCATCTGGGCATGACCCAGGAACAGGCAACCCGCCTGGCGCAGAACAGCCTGGATGCACGCCTGGTCTGAGTCGCGAGCACAACCGGTGTTACAGGGGCACTTCAGCCCACCTGTAATGCCGGCACCCTCGCGATACGGTTGATCTCCTGAATACCCAAGGTGGAAATCTGCATCACGCGCGATCCCTCCTGCTCGCGTATCCAGCCAGACTGCATGAACAACCTGAGCATCGCCTGCCCGACACCGCCGCCCAGGTGGGGGCCGTTGTCACTCCACTCACTGCTGTGACAGACCACACATCCACCGCGCTGGCGGGGCGCCAGCGCATCGATATAGACGCCAATTGCAGCCAATTGCACACGCCCTTCCAGGCTCACGGTAGGATGCAGGTCATTGCCCTCCAACCAGCCGGCGGCCACCATGCGTCGATAAAGATCGACCGCAATCTCGCCCCCCAGGTGGTCACCACAACGTCGCGCCCTGCGCAACGACAGCGGCACCTGCAGGGGCCTGACCGATGTTTGGCATTCGGCACGGCCACCAAGCTGCACGCTGGCCAGTGCCTCGACCGCGGCGATCACCTCGGGGGTGGCCAGTCGAAAATAGCGCTTGCGCCCACGCGCCTCGAGGCGCAGCAAGCCAGCAGCCGACAATAAAGACAGGTGGGCGCAGGCCGATGATGGAGTGACGCCGATCATGAGCGCCAACTCATCAGCGTGCCGGGACGAACCATCGATCAAGGCCCAGAGCATGGCACTGCGCTTGGGCTCGGCCATCAGACCGGCGATCTGACTGATACTGCTGACTGCTTTCATGCTCCATCAACTCCATGCAAAGTCACGTTTCTTGTCCAATGGCCATCCATGGCAGTAGGAATCGCCAGAGGTTGCGGCATATAGGTGTAGGTGCAGCCTGTCAGGCTGTATGGGAAGCCCCGCCTGATGGGGAAACCGCTCTCGCTGCAAGGGCCTGCGGGGACAAGTATAAGCCGCCGAAAGCCCTGTACTAGGTGGGTTTGGCCACCGGTTTGCGGCACAAGGCCGAGGGTAGCGGCACCCTTGGCGATATAGGGAAATGCCAGTGAATGACGAGCGCTACCAGCATCCCCTCTAGCATCCCGGACATAGCCACATCCACTGCCAGGTAAAGGCCACAAGAGCGGAACATTGCCGACATTAGGGTTCCACAAGTAGGGCAAGGAAAAGCGAAGGTTCGTATATTGATTGAGTCAGCCCATCGCCCCGGGGGTGACCGTCAGTCAGGACGTCGTCGCGGCACATGGCGGGCAATCGGTACAGCGCTACACTGGATTCGCTCTCACCCCGACAGGAGGATGCCGCGATGAAGATTGTCGTCAGTACATCGAACCGCCACCCCAACTGCCCCTGGCAGGTACAGCTCGATCAACATGTGGTGAGTTTTCGCAGCGAGGCGGAGGCCCGGGCATTCGTCGCCGTTCTGGAGACACGCCTGAAGGCCCCTCACCCCCTCATGCAGCCTGCCTGGACTGAAGGCGTCGAGTCAGCATCGCGACATTGACCACCAACACACCGCACAAGCTGATCACCAAGGCCATCGGCACTGCGCTGCCATCATGCAGGACACCCACCAGCGCCGCGGCCCCTGCGGCGACGCTGAACTGCAGGCTGCCCATCAATGCCGACGCGCTGCCGGCCCTGGCACCCTGCCCGTTCATAGCACAAGCCGAGGCGTTGGGAATGATGCAGCCCAGACTGGCGATGCACACGAACAGTGGCACCAACAATGGCCACAACTGCGTCGGATGCAGCAGCGCCACCCCCAGCAGCACTACCCCTGCAGCCAGGTAGAGCCATACCGCTCGGGCCAGCAGGAAGGCTGGGCCGCGCTTGGCCAGCAGCCGGGCGTTGACCTGGGCACAGAGGATGAAACCGGCAGCATTGGTGCCAAACAGCCAGCCGTAATGCTCGGCCGGCACGCCATAGAGCTTGATGAACACGAACGGTGAACCGGCGATATAGGCGAACATGCCGGCGATGGCGATGCCACCCGTCAGCGCATGCCCCAGGAACACCCGATCGCCCAGCAGCCGCAGGTACTGGCGCAAGGCACCCGACAGCGGCTGGCGCGGCACGTGGGCTGGCAGGCTTTCCGGCAGCCCCAGGCTCACCGCCAGCAGGCAGGCGGCGCTGAACAGGCTGAGCACCAGGAAGATCGACTGCCAGCCGGACACATTGATCAGGACGCCGCCGAGCATCGGCGCGAGAATCGGCGCGAGCCCCATCACCAGCATCAATTGCGAGAAGGCTTTGGCGGCCCCCACGGCGTCGCATTTGTCGACGACGATGGCCCGCGACAACACCATTCCCGCACACCCACCCAGTGCCTGGATGAAACGCGCCACGACCAGCGTGTCGAGGTCAGGGGCGTAGGCGCAGGCGAGCGACGCCAGGGTGAAAAGGCTGATACCGAACAACAGTGGCTTGCGTCGGCCGAAACGGTCGGCGATCGGACCGTAGGCCAGTTGGCCAAGCGACAAGCCAAGGAAATAGGCCGCCAGGGTCGTCTGGACGTGCTGTTCATCAGTGCCGAAGGCCTGGGCCATGGCAGGGAAGGCGGGGAGATAGAAGTCGATCGCCAATGGCGCGAAGGCCGAAAGAGCGCCGAGGATCAATAGGGTGCGCAGATTCATCGGAAATCCATAGCAGGCTAAGCAACGGACTAGTCTAACTGCACTGGAGGCGGCCTGGTATGAAAAGCTTTGTAACAGTTACACCTGAAAACGGTGGTCCCTGGAGCAGGCACCACCGCGAGTCGTCAGGCCGGCTCGGCCTGGTAACCCTCTTCACGGATCGCCTCCAGGATCTGCTGCACCCCGAGCTGGCTCTGAACCCGCACCTGCCTGGCCCCCAGGTCGACCTCCACCTGCGCTGTCGCATCCTGCTCCTGAACCGCACGGGTCACCGCCTTGACGCAATGACCGCAGCTCATGCCCTGCACATTGAAGACTTGCATCGGAACTACCTCCATCTGGGTTTTGCAGAGAGTTTCAAGCTTGCCATCATGGCAAGGTCAAGTTCTGCACAAAACGGCCGGGCTGGAAATCCGCGTGCGGCTCGGCCAAGCTGCGCTTTTGACGACTCGCCAACCAGGAGAAGTTTCATGATCAGGGCAGCATTGGGCCTCGTCGGACTGCTGAGTGCCGTGGCCGTCGTGCCACCGGTCAGCGCCGAGGGCAATTCGGACTACAGCGTGCTGATCATTTCCCGGGAGCGCCTGGAGGTAGCCACCAACTGCGAAATCGGTGTCTACCTCAACGACCAGCTCTCCGGGCGGGTGTTCCAGGAACAATCGACCTCGTTCAACCTGCCGCCAGGGCCGGTGGACGTGCGCCTGCGCCTGCTGCCCGGGCAGGTGCCCGGTTGTGCACCCGGCGTGGAGGACCAGCGCAGCACCCGCCTCAACCTGCAGGCGGGCCAGATCAACAAATACCGGATCGCCGTGGGCCAGAATGGGCTGGAATTGAAGCGAGCCGGCCTGGGGTATTGACCTTACCAACATGGCAAGCTTGATGCTGCAGGCTCGATCACGGAGGAAAGCCCATGCCCGCATCAACCACCTTCGACCTGCCGATCGCCGGCATGACCTGCGCCAGTTGCGTGGGTCGCGTCGAGCGCGCGCTGCGTAAAGTCAACGGCGCCGAACAGGTCAGCGTCAACCTTGCTACCGAACAGGCCAGGGTCCAGGCCCCGGCCGAAAGCCTGCCGGAGCTGCTCGAAGCGGTGCGCAAGGCCGGCTACAGCGTGCCGAGCCGCACCCTTGAACTTCAGGTAGGCGGCATGACCTGCGCCAGTTGTGTCGGCCGCGTCGAACGCGCCCTGGGCAAGGTGTCCGGGGTCGAGCAGGTCAGCGTGAACCTGGCCAGCGAACGCGCGCACCTCAGGGTACTCGAAGGCGTCAGCGACGACGCCTTGATCGGCGCCGTGGAAAAGGCCGGCTACAGCGCCAGCCTGCCACGTACCGCCCATGACGATCGCCACGATGCGCAGCGACGCCTGCGCAACGAACGCCTGGCGGTGATCGCCGCCCTGCTGCTGGCCCTGCCCCTGGTTCTGCCAATGCTGGTGCAGCCGTTCGGCTTGCACTGGATGTTACCGGCCTGGGCGCAATTCGTGCTGGCAACCCCGGTGCAGTTCATCCTCGGGGCACGGTTCTACAAGGCCGCCTGGAAAGCCGTGCGTGCCGGCGCAGGCAACATGGACCTGCTGGTCGCCCTTGGCACCAGCGCCGGCTATGGCCTGAGTCTGTACGAATGGTCCCAGGCCCATGCGGGCATGGAACCTCACCTCTACTTCGAAGCCTCGGCCGTGGTAATCGCCCTGGTGCTGCTGGGCAAATACCTGGAAAGCCGCGCCAAACGCCAGACCGCCAGCGCCATTCGCGCACTCGAAGCCCTGCGCCCCGAGCGCGCCTTGCGCGTGATCGACGGCCGCGAGGAAGATGTAGCGATCAGCCAGCTGCGCCTGGACGACCTGGTACTGGTCAAGCCCGGCGAGCGCTTCCCGGTCGACGGCGAGGTGATCGAAGGCAGCAGTCACGCCGACGAAGCGCTGATCAGCGGCGAAAGCCTGCCAGTGCCCAAACAGCCCGGCGACAAGGTCACCGGCGGTGCGATCAACGGTGAAGGCCGCCTGCTGGTGCGCACCCTGGCCCTGGGCACCGAAACCGTACTCGCGCGGATCATCCTCCTGGTCGAAGACGCCCAGGCGGCCAAGGCACCGATCCAGAAGCTGGTCGACCGGGTCAGCCAGGTGTTCGTCCCGGCGGTGCTGGTGCTCGCATTGATCACCCTGGTCGGCTGGTGGCTGGCCGGTGCACCGCTGGAAAACGCACTGATCAACGCTGTGGCCGTGCTGGTGATCGCCTGCCCTTGCGCTCTGGGCCTGGCCACACCGGCAGCGATCATGGCCGGCACCGGTGTGGCAGCCAGCCATGGCATCCTGATCAAGGACGCCGAAGCATTGGAGCGAGCCCATGCGGTCAATCGCGTGGTCTTCGACAAGACCGGCACCCTGACCTCCGGCAGCCCGCGCATCGTCCACAGCGAGGCCGTCGTCGGCGACGCACACGACCTGCTGCGCCTGGCCGGAGCCCTGCAACGCGGCAGCGAACATCCGCTGGCCAAGGCCGTGCTGGATGCCGGCGCTGAGCAAGGGCTGGAGATTCCCCTGGTGAGCGATAGCCAGTCGCTCACCGGGCGCGGCATCGCCGGTACGGTCGAAGGCCGGGTATTGGCCCTGGGCAACCGGCGCCTGCTCGACGAAAGCGGCCTTGAGCCAGGCAATCTGCTCGACAGGGCCCAGACCTGGGAAAGCGAAGGTCGCACCCTGTCGTGGTTGATCGAGCGCGCACCACATGCCCGGGTGCTCGGACTGTTCGCCTTCGGTGACAGCCTCAAGCCCGGTGCCGAGCAGGCGATCGCGGCACTGCACGCACAGGGCATCAGCAGCCACCTGCTGACCGGCGACAACCGCGGCAGCGCCAAGGTGGTCGCCGAGGCGCTGGGCATCGACGATGTGCACGCCGAAGTCTTGCCAGCCGACAAGGCCGCCACCGTCAATGCACTCAAGCAGAACGGCGTGGTGGCAATGGTCGGCGACGGCATCAACGACGCCCCGGCCCTGGCTGCAGCCGACATCGGCATCGCCATGGGAGGTGGTACGGACGTGGCCATGCAGGCCGCTGGCATCACCCTGATGCGCGGCGACCCTCGCCTGGTGCCCGCAGCCCTGGAAATCAGCAACAAGACCTACGCCAAGATCCGTCAGAATCTGTTCTGGGCGTTCATCTACAACCTGATCGGTATCCCGCTCGCCGCCTTTGGCTTCCTCAACCCGGTCCTGGCTGGCGCCGCCATGGCGCTCTCCAGCGTCAGCGTGGTGAGCAACGCCCTGTGGCTCAAGACCTGGAAGCCCACCGGCATCGCTTCGAAGGAGACGCCATGAACATCGGCCAAGCCGCCCGGCGCAGTGGGCTCAGCGCCAAGATGATCCGCTACTACGAGTCCATCGGCCTGCTCAAGCCGGCGCTGCGCAGCGACAGCGGCTATCGGCTGTACCAGCAGGAAGACCTGCACAGCCTGGCGTTCATCAAGCGCTCGCGCGACCTGGGGTTCTCACTGGAAGAAGTCTCCCGGCTGCTGACGCTCTGGCAGGACCGCCAGCGCGCCAGCGCCGACGTCAAGGCACTGGCGACACAGCATATCGACGAACTGAACCGACGGATCGAAGAGATGGTGAGCCTGCGCGACACCTTGAGCGAGCTGGTCGCCCACTGCCAGGGCGATGACCGCCCAGACTGCCCGATTCTCAGGGACCTGGCGAACGAAGGTGGATGCTGTCACTGAACGCTGGCGTGGGCTGCCTGACAACCCACGCCAGCATTTTGGTATGCCATATTAGCCATACCTGGCCAAACCGACCTTAAAATCAAGTTTCATCCAATAAATACGGGAGTTTCACTCAGATATTCCTGCGCTCTGCCGATGACCTGCATACCAGTTTCATGCGTCGACAAGAAAAAATCCGGGAGCGTGGATGAACATCAAGCAAAAATTGACCTGGGCCTTCGCCGTCATTGCGGGCCTGCCCATCGTCTTGGTCGCCACCGTGGTGGTGCTGAACCTGCGAGAAGAAGCGCAGGACGACTTCCTGGATGGCAGCAGCCGGGAAATCCGCCAGGTCGGCAACGCGATGAACATCTTCTTCCAGGGCATTGCGCAGAACGTCGAGTACCTCGCCAGCCAGCCCTTGGTCACGGCCAGCGCCGACAACCTCAAGAAGTACATTGCCGCCGACGCCGCGCAGATTCCCCTGGGCGAGCAGGACAAGGCGCTGTACGACCAGTTCACCCGCCTGGCCCAGAGCCACCCCGACTACGCCTACGTGTCCTACGGTATGAAAGACGGCGGCTATGCGTTCTGGCCCGGTGACCCGAAGATGGCCAGCTACGACCCGCGCACCCGCCCCTGGTTCCAGGCCGCCATGGCCAGCCCCGGCAAGACCCTGCGCACCGCGCCCTACTACTGGGCCGGCGACGACGCCGTGCTGGTCAGTACCGTGCGCACCGTGGCCAACCAGCTCGGTAGCCCGGGCGGGGTGGTCAACATCGACGTCTCGCTCAAGGGGCTGACCGAGATCGTCAAGCAGATCAAGCTGGGTGACAGCGGCTACCTGATCCTGATGGAGAACAACGGCAACGTCATGGTCGACCCGCGTGACGCGAGCCACAACTTCAAGCAGCTGGAGAGTTTCGGTGGCGGCTACGCCGAACTGGCCAAGGCCGGCAAGGGCCTGGCCGAAGTGACCCTCGATGGCGAACGCTACATGGCCAACATCTACCCGGACGAGCGCCTGGGCTGGACCTTCATCGGCCTGATCCGTCAGGACGAAGTGATGCAGACCACCACCCGCCTGACCTGGCTGATCGGCACGCTCGCACTGGTGCTGGCGGCCGTCTTCGCCGTGGCTGGCGCCGCCTTCGCCAAGCTCATCGTACGGCCGATCAACAGCGTCACCAGTGGCCTGGAAGACATCGCCCAGGGCGAGGGCGACCTGACCCGCAACCTCGAGGTACGAGGCAGCGACGAAACCGCGCAACTGGCCAACTGGTTCAACCAGTTCCTGGGGGCGATCCGCAGCCTGATCCAGCACATCGGCGGCGCGGCCGGCAAGATCCTCAGCACCTCGGCCAGTTCCACCCGGGTGTCCGGCGACATGGCCGAAGCCGCTGGCCGTCAGCGCGAGGCGGTGGACATGGTATCCACCGCCTTCCACGAAATGGTCGCCACCGCCAACGAAGTGGCGCGCTCCTGCAGCCAGGCCGCACAGTCGGCCGACAGCGGCCAGCAACAGGCACGCGAGGGGCAGCAGCAGATCGATGCGGCGGTGCAGAGCGTCGACCGCCTGAGCCAGGAGATCGAGCAGTCGGCGCAGTCGATCCAGCAACTGGAGCGTGACAGCAACGCGATCCAGTCGATCCTCGGCACCATCCGCTCGATCGCCGAACAGACCAACCTGCTGGCCCTCAACGCCGCCATCGAAGCGGCTCGCGCCGGTGAGCAGGGCCGTGGCTTTGCCGTGGTAGCCGACGAAGTCCGCGCCCTGGCCAAGCGCACCGCCGACTCCACCGCCGAGATCGACGGGCTGCTGGGCAACCTCGCCAACCGCACCGCCGAGGTGGCCGAACAGATGCATGCCAGCCTTGAAGTGTCGCAGCAGTCTGTCAACCGCATCGGCCTGGCGCGCGACAGCTTCGGGCAGATCCGCGAGTCAGTGGACATCATCCGCGACATGAACACCCAGATCGCCACCGCCGCCGAAGAGCAGCACCAGGTGGCCGAGGACATCAATCGGCATATCAGCCAGATTCACGGCGATGCGCAGTTGGTGGCCGAGCTTGCGCAAGCGGCGCGGCAGGACTCCCAGAGCCTGGAAGGGTTGTCCAACGAGCTGGATGCGTTGGTGCGGCGGTTCAGGACCTGAAGTTCACGCGCCACACTGCAAACCTCGGTGTGGCGCGCCACACTCAGAACGAGTGGCTCAGGCCGAGGTTGATTCCATAACGCTGATCAACATTGCGCCCGCGGGCAGCCTCTACCTCCGTGCTGATTGTCCAGCCTGACAGCACCTCGGACGATACGCCCAATGCCATCTCGGTGCGCCCGCTGCTGAACCTGTTGTCGAGTTCATGACCGTTGAGGCTGACCCTGCGCGTGCCGCCCAGGTTGTCCATCACCGCGATGCGGCCGTGGGTCGACATTTCCAGACCATTGTTCAAGACGATGACGCGCCCCCCCTTGATACCGAGCGTCCCCATGTTCAGGTGTTGGTTGGATGACTCGACCTCAAGCCCATTACTCAAGCTGCTGCGCTGCCCTTGCACGATCGCGGCACTCAGTTGTACAAAAGGCTGCACATACCAACCTTGATCAAGGCTCAAGCGACGACCAGTCTCCAGCGTGAGCCCATACCCCCCCTGACGGCGATTGCCGGACACCTTGCGTCCATCGTGAGCCCGGGCATCGATGGTGCCGTCAAACAGGTTGAGCTTGAGCGCAGCATCGGCGTAGTAACCGGAGTTGTCGCCCCAACCGGCATACAACGCGGAGAAGTAGCTGTTCAGTGTTGCAGATGAGCCGCGCTGCAGGCCAATCGCCGAACGACTGAGCCCCACTGCCGCACCGACCCGCCAAGTATCATCGAGCAAAGTATCAGCGCCCAGGGCAAAGCCACCAACGCGCTGGGTATAGCGGGTGCCGACTGCACTGTCGACATCAAAGCCGGTCGTGCCGGTATGCATCCACAACCCGGCTGAACCACCATTGGTCCGCATTTTTTCGAGGCGTCCGACAACCCATCGGGACTCGACCTGCGACGCGGCTTCAAGCGAACTGTCGAACGCCATCGCCGTCTCACCGGCATTGCTCAGTCTCGCCTTGCCCCGCATGTCGACCTGTGGCCGCAAACTCCACTGGTCGCCTTCGCGGACCAACTCGTGAGCAAAGGCCCCTGCATCGACCGGGCCGGATGCCAGATCGAACGTCGCATCACCACTGCCGATTCCGACCACCGGCCCCTGTGGCTCATGGCCAGAACTTGCCAGGTGCAAGGCAAAGCTGCCGCTGGCATGACTGTCTATCTGCAAGCGGCTATGGTCGAGCCAGAACGTACCCTCTCCTTGCAAGGTGTCGGCTCGCAGAATACTGCCTGACTGCACGACTACCGAACCCTGGCGCAAGTCGAGAGCACCGACCTGAGCATCCGCCATCGTTTCCCACCTGGACTGCGCGCCAATCTGCAACTGCTGGACATTATGTAGCTGGCCTCGTAAGTGCGCCGCATTGTCCAGGGTGATATCAGCACTGGCACCCTGCTCGACGCGGATGTCGCCTTCCAGGCGACTGTTGCTCACGTGAAGCGAGGCCTCGCCGCCCTCGATGACCTCAAGCAGCACGCCGTTGGCGCCTTTGAGTTGGCCTCCGTCGGCGACCCGGATGTCCACCTGTGCGTCACGAACCACTACCGCACTACCCTGCTGCCCCTCGATCAGACTGGCCTGAACAACGACCTGATTGGGCAGATCCTTTTGCCAGAACTCCGGTGTACCGACTTCCAGACCGACGTCCCCCGACACCACGGTCCCTTCATGCAAAGCAAGTGTTCCGCCCTTGAGTACAACACCTGCTCTGTCACCGTGGATGCGCGAACTGCGCGCGTGCAGATCAGCCGAGTCCAACTCCACCCCAGTGGTGGCACCGCGCACACTGCTGCCGCTCAAGATCGCCGTAGACGTCAAAGTGTCATCGCCCAGCGTTCCAAGGGCCATCCCGATGGAGCCTGTGCTGACTACCGTGGCATTGGTCAGGTTGACCGCACCATCCACGATGCTGATCGCAGCCCTGTCGGTCGAACTCACCTTGGCTCCCTCGACGTTGACCTGACCGCCGTCGAATCCAGTGATACGTCCGGTCTCGGCGCCCGGGCGCACGTCAAGACGCGCCCCGCTGCCCAGGTGCCAATCCTCGACAGGGTCTCCAGGGGAGACCAGCGCAAACTCGCCAGGCCCCAAGTCCGCGGCATTGGCAGCCAGACTTGCGCCCAAAGTGAACGTCAGGGTTGCCGCCAGCGGATGGCGCCGCAGTAAAATTAGTGATCCAGTCATGGAAATGCCTCTCAGGATATTGGCTCGAGAGGCGGACGTTACGTTGGAGCAAAAGGAAGATCGGTCAGACAGTTCCGTATTGATCGTGAGAAGCGAGTTGTTCGCATTGACCGTTCGAAATAACGTCGGATAAGACTTGGTCGGTCGTCGTTAGAAACGAAGCTCCCCAGGCGTCGCACCGAACAGTTGCTTGAACGCCGCGATATAGGCCGATGTCGAGTCATACCCGCAGCCTAGTGCTGCATCGGTCACGCTCTCCCCCGCCTCCAGCAACGCCAGCGACGACAACAGCCGCATGCGCTGGCGCCAGTTACGGAAGCTCAGCCCCGTCTCACGCTGGAACAGGCGCATCAGCGTCTTCTCCGAGCACCCCAGTTGCAGCGCCCATTGCTGCAGGGTCTGCGCCTGGTCGGGCGCGGCGATCAACTGATTGCACAGCGCGAGCAACCCGGCATGGCGCGGCAGCGGCAGCGAAAACCCCACCTGCGGCAACGCCTGCAACTGGTCGAGCAAGACGGCTACCAGACGCGCCTCGGCGCTGTCGCCTTCGGGATACGACGCGGGCATCTGGCAGAACTGCTTGATCAGCTCCCGCGCCAGCGGCGTCACTTCGAGTACCCGGCATTCGTCGGCGGCCCAGGTACAGGCATCGCGACGCACGTACAGGCTGCGCATCTCGGCCTGCATCGAAGTCACCACTTCGTGTTCGAGGCCAGCCGGAATCCACACCCCCCACTGCGGTGGCGCGAAGTAGCTGCCATCGCTGGTGTAGACCCCCAGCACACCGCTGATCGCGTAGGAAAACTGCACCCAATCGTGCCGGTGGCGCGTGGTCCAGGAGCCCGCGCCGAGGCTTTCGGCACGGGCGTAGAGTGGCCTGGGCAGTTGCTCGAGGTCGGGGATGGCGCGGGGGGCGGAAATCTGTCCGAGGGTCTGCATGGCACTGTTTTTTGTCTTGGATCGGACAAGGTTAACACCTCAGCGCTCGACGATCGCCGTCACCCCCTGCCCGCTCGCCGCACAGATCGAGATCAGCCCGCGTCCCTTGCCCGCCGTGGCCAGCAGCTTGGCCATGTTGGCCAGGATCCGCCCGCCGGTGGCGGCGAAGGGGTGCCCGGCGGCCAACGAGCTGCCCTTGACGTTGAGTTTGCTGCGATCGATCGTCCCCAATGCCCCCTCCAGCCCCAATGTCTCTCGGCAGTACCGATCGTCCTCCCAGGCCTTCAGCGTGCAGAGCACCTGGGCCGCGAAGGCCTCGTGGATTTCGTAGTAGTCGAAGTCCTGCAGGCTCAGGCCATTGCGCGCCAACAGCCGCGGCACGGCATGAACCGGCGCCATCAGCAGCCCCTCCTGGCCTTTGACGAAGTCCACCGCCGCGGTCTCGCCATCGACCAGATAGGCGAGTACGGGCAAACCGCGCGCCTCGGCCCACGCCTCGCTGCCCAGCAACACCAACGAGGCGCCATCAGTCAGCGGCGTGGAGTTTCCGGCAGTCAGGGTGCCCTGGGCACCTTTGTCGAACACCGGTCTGAGCTTGGCCAACTGCTCTGGGGTGAGGTCCGCACGCAAGTTGTTGTCGCGGGTCAGGCCGAGGTAGGGCGTGAGCAGGTCGTCATGCCAGCCTTCGGTGTAGGACGCGGCCAGATGGCGATGACTGAGCAGTGCCAGTTCATCCTGTTCGGCGCGTCCGATCTGCCAGGTCTGAGCCATGCGTTCGCAGTGCTCGCCCATCGACAGCCCGGTACGTGGCTCGCCATTGCGTGGGAACTCAGGCTTCAGAAAACTCGGACGTACATTCAGGAAGGGCCTCAGGCGCTCGCTCAGGGTCTTGCCCCGGTTCGCCTGCAGCAAGACCCGGCGCAGCCCTTCATTGATGGCGATCGGCGCGTCCGAAGTGGTATCGACGCCACCAGCTATGCCGCTGTCGATCTGCCCGAGGGCGATCTTGTTGGCCACCAGCAGCGCCGCCTCAAGGCCGGTGCCGCAGGCTTGCTGGATGTCGTAGGCGGGTGTTTGCGGCGACAGACGCGAACCCAGCACACATTCGCGGGTCAGGTTCATGTCGCGCGAGTGCTTGAGCACCGCGCCCGCCACCACCTCGCCCAGGCGCTGGCCATGCAGGCGGTAGCGCTCCACCAGGCCTTCCAGGGTGGCGGTGAGCATTGCCTGGTTGCTGGCAGTGGCGTAGGCGCCATTGGAGCGGGCGAAGGGGATACGGTTGCCCCCCAGGATCGCGACCCGTCGAGGTGAGTGCATGCGCTGATTCCTCCTGAAACAATTTGATCCGATTGGATGACGGTCTCAAAGCCCGTCACTTCGGCTAGGTTGGCTACAGCCTAGGCGTTTTTGCCACATTCGAACGACCTTGCCACAAACATGGTCCACACTTGCATGCTTGCCTTAAGGGAGACCCGCACCATGAGCGACCGCTATCTCGGCTTTGCCAACTCCAACCTCGGCCGCCGCCTGGTCGACGCCCTCGGCCTGCCGCGTCCGGCGCCGCTGGAGCGCTGGCAGGCCGGGCGCCTGCGCCCGATCGAAGGCGCACTGGTGCTGGGCGGCGGGCCGCTGGTGCGCAAGGTCGAAGCCATCGCCCCGGCACTCACCGACGAGTGCTACAGCTTTGCTGGCGAAAACCTCGCAGCCCCCGCCTGGGTCGCCGGGCTCGGCCCGAAACTCAAGGCAGTGGTGTTCGATGCCAGTCATCTGTCCGACAGCGATGAGCTTCGGCAGTTGCGCGAATTCTTCCAGCCGCTGCTGCGCAGCTTGGCGCCCTGCGCCCATGTAGTGATCCTCGGACGCCCTCCCGAACAGGTCGAAGCCCCCCAGGCCAGCGTCGCCCAGCGTGCCCTCGAAGGCTTCAGCCGCTCGCTGGCCAAGGAGCTGCGCAACGGCGCAACGGCCCAATTGCTGTATGTCGCTTCCGGCGCGGAGGATCAGCTCGAAGGTGCGCTGCGCTTCTTCCTTTCACCCAAGAGCGCGTTCGTGTCCGGGCAGGTCCTGCGCCTCGAAGCCTGTACAAGCCAGGTACAGGACTGGACTCGGCCCCTGGCCGGCAAGCGTGCGCTGGTCACCGGCGCCGCCCGTGGCATCGGTGCGTCCATCGCCGAGACCCTGGCCCGTGACGGCGCCGAGGTGGTCCTGCTGGACGTGCCGCCGGCACAGAAAGACCTCGATGCCCTTGCCGCACGTATCGGCGGCCAGGCCCTGGCGCTGGATATCTGCGCCAGCGACGCCGCAACCCAATTGCTGGAAGGCCTGCCGGCGGGCATCGACATCGTCGTGCACAATGCCGGTATCACCCGCGACAAGACCCTCGCCAACATGACTCCGGAGTACTGGGACGCGGTCATGGCCGTCAACCTCAAGGCCCCTCAAGTGCTGACCCAGGCCCTGCTCGATGCCGGCCAGTTGCACGACAATGCGCGCATCGTGCTGCTCGCCTCGGTCAGTGGCATCGCCGGTAACCGTGGCCAGGCCAACTACGCCGCGAGCAAGGCCGGCCTGATCGGCTTCGCCCAGGCCTGGGCGCCGAGGCTTGCCGAGCAGGGCGCCAGCATCAATGCCGTGGCCCCCGGTTTCATCGAAACGCACATGACCGCCGCCATGCCCATGGGTCTGCGCGAGGCTGGCCGTCGCCTGAGTTCATTGGGCCAGGGTGGGCGCCCACAAGACGTCGCCGAGGCTGTCGCCTGGCTCGCCCAGCCCGGCAGTGGTGCGGTCAGCGGCCAGTACCTGCGCGTCTGCGGGCAAGCACTGATGGGGGCATGAACATGAACCGGACATGGCAGGACCTGCACACCCCCGAGACCCGCACCAGGCTTTATCTGCGAGCGCTCGGCAAGCGCAAGATCAGTGGCGACCGCCTGCCCACAGGTGGCCTGCGCTGCTTCCTGCGGGTCGACCCAACGAACCTTGCGGCTTATCGTCGCCTGTGCCACTTCAGCGACGAGGGTCGCCTGCCGCCTACCTATCCGCACGTGGTCGCGTTCAACCTGCAATTGCAGCTGCTGACCGCCAGCGACTTTCCCTTCCCGCTACTCGGGCTGGTGCACCTGCACAACGAGATCCAGGTGCTGCGCCCACTGGGCGCCATCGAGGGCCTGCGCTTTGCCGTGCATGCCGACAACCTGCAGGCACATGCAAAGGGTGGCACCTTCGACCTGATCACCGAGGCCCACGACGGGCTGGGGCTGCTCTGGCGCGAAACCAGCCGCATGCTTGTGCGAGGGCTGAAGCTCGAAGGCGAAACGCACGAGAGCAACGATGAGCCGACCAGCGAAGCGCCGGAAGTGACGCGCTGGTACGCCGACAGCGATATCGGGCGACGCTACGCCAAGGTCTGCGGCGACTACAACCCCATCCACCTGAGCGCGGCGAGTGCCCGGCTGTTCGGTTTCCCCAAGGCCATTGCCCATGGCATGTGGAACAAGGCCATGGCGCTGGCGGCGCTGCGCGGGCATCTGCCGGTGGCGGGTTATGGGTTCGCGGTGGATTTCCACAAGCCGGTGCGCCTGCCGTCGGAGGTGGTGCTCGGCGCAAGTGCCGCAGGGCCACAAGGGCAACTCAATCTGACGGGACACGGGGGCCTGCTGCACATGACCGGCAAATGGAGCGCCCTGTAACCGGTCAAGCGCACGCTGAGCCCTCCCCTTGGCCCCCAACAATGGCCTCCAATTCACTTGATTTGCTCCCTGGCGCACCTGAAGCTATGCGCCAGAAGGAGAGCCCTCGATGAACCTGCAAGAACTGACCGATCGCCTGCACCAGATCCGCGACAACAACGACTGGCGCGGCTTCCACAGCCCTAAGAACCTGGCCATGGCCGCCAGCGTCGAGATGGCCGAGCTGGTGGAAATCTTCCAGTGGCTGAGCGAAGACCAGTCACGCCAGCTTGCCCCCGAGCAGCTCGCCCACGCCGGCCAGGAAGTCGGCGATGTGGTGCTCTATCTGTTGCTGCTGTGCAGCGAGCTGGGGCTGGACATGGAAAGCGTGGTGCGGGCCAAGCTCGCCGACAGCGAGAGGCGCTTCGCCCGATGAACGACCGTCATTTCGATGAGCTGGCCAGCCGCTTCGCCGAGAAGATCTACGGCGGGGCCAAAGGCGCGATCCGCCTGGCGGTGTTGCAGGCCGACCTGGCCGAGAGCCTGCCCGACCGCCCCCTGCGCATCCTCGACATTGGCGCAGGCCTGGGCCACATGGCGCTGTGGCTGGCGCAGCGCGGGCACCAGGTGACCCTGGCCGAGCCCGCCGCGCCGATGCTCGACGGCGCCCGCGCGCGCTTCGCCGAGGCCAACCAGCCCGCCACCTTCATCCAGGCCCCCTGGCAGGACCTGCTCGGTCAGCTCACCGAGCCCTTCGATGTGGTGCTGTGCCACGCGGTGCTCGAATGGCTGGCCGAACCGCACAGCATCCTGCCGGTGCTGCACCAACTGACCGCACCAGGTGGCTGGCTGTCGCTGGCGTTCTACAACCGCGACGCGCTGGTCTACCGCAACTTGCTCAAGGGTCACTTCCGCAAGCTGCGCAGCGACCGTCTGGCCGGGGAAAAACAGAGTCTCACCCCGCAAAAACCCCTTGATCCGCGAGAACTGCGAGCGCAACTTGAACCCTTGTGGCAGGTCGAAAGCGAGAGTGGCGTGAGAGTGTTCCACGACTACATGCCCAAGGAGTTCCAGGACAAGGCCGAACTGCTCGACCTGCTGGAAATGGAACTGGCCCACCGCCGGCACCCAAGCTTCGCCGGGCTCGGCCGTTACCTGCACTGGACCTGTCGCCCACGCTGATCTCGCCTGCCGGGAGGAATACATGCCGTACCGTCTGTTGTGCCTGGCCTTGCTCCCCTTCGCCCTGGCGGCGTGCCAGAGCAGCAATCCCTATGTCGCCAGTTCCCGGCCACTGCCACCGGCTCCGCCCCAAGCCGCGACCACATTCGACGCCAGCGCCTACCCGGCCGCGCCACGTGACTATGGCCGCTACCGCAGCTGGAGCTGGCGCAACGGCCAGTTACCCAGCGGCAGCGCCAATGCCGACCCTGCGCAACTGGCCGATGCCATCAGCGGTGCGCTCGACCAGCACGGCCTGCGCCCGGCACGCGGCGCCAGCGGCGACCTGCTGGTCAGCGCCAACCTGCGCCTGGAACGCCGCCTGCGCCAGGTCCGCGATTACGACTACGACCCCTACTATGGCCCTGCCCCCTACGGCGGCATCGGCTATGGCGGCTACCGCAACGGCTATGGTGCCTACGGCAGCGTACCAATCGTGCGCACCTACGAAGTCGAGGTGATGGTGGTGCGCATCGACCTGTTCGATGCCCGCAACGGCCAGCCGGTGTGGAGTGCCAGCGCCGAAAGCGGCAGCGACAAGGGCTCGCCACGGGACCGTGAAAACGCCCTGCGCGAGTCGGTGCGCAAGGCCCTCAGTGGCTACCCTCCCAGTTAACGCGTCAGGAGAATCATCATGTTGCGCCGTCTCGTTCTGCTGTCCTTCGCGTTGCTGGTCGCTGCCTGCTCCAGCAACAACGTCACCCAGGATTTCGATGCCAGCCGCGACTTCGCCGCCTACCGCAGCTGGGCCTGGCAGGAACCGGCGCTGCAATATCGCCCGGACGATCCGCGGATCAAGAGCGACCTCACCGAGCAGCGCATCCGCCAGGCTGTGGCCGACCAGCTCGACCAGCGCGGCCTGCGCCCGGCCCAGGGCACGGCCCGGGCGGATGTCAGGGTGCGTGCCTACCTGATCGTCGAAGACCGCCAGCAACAGATCACCACCAACTACGGCGGTGCCTGGGGCGGCTACTGGGGAGGCTACTGGGGCGGGCCGATGTACAACGAGACCCGCAGCGTCGACTACAAGGTGGCGACCATCCAGGTGGACCTGTTCGATGGCCGGGACGGCAAGCTGGTCTGGCGCGGCAGCGCCGAACAGGTCATGAACAACTACCCGCCGAGCCCGCAGGAGCGCAATGCGGCGATCCAGAAGACGGTGACCCAGGTGATGAGCAACTATCCACCGCACTGAAACTCAACGCCTATCTGTAGGAGCGGCGGTTCGCCGCTGCGACTTGCCCGCGAACACGGGCGTAGCCCGTGCCAAGCAGCGCGGTGTTTTTTTCGCGGGCAAGCCCGCTCCTACAACCGGGCGGCGTGAAGGCTGAGAAAAGGCAAGATGCCATCACCCTGACTACACTCCTGTAATCGCAATCGCGATGCCTGGCCTTCGGCCTGCAAAGGAGTGCCCGTGGTTTGCTCTTCCGCTGCGCGCCAACGCGGCGCGATCGGCCTGATGGCCGTGATCACCCTCGGTATGGCCCTGCTGTTCCTGCTGCTGGCAATCGACAGTGGGCGGCTCTACCTCGAACAACGCAAGCTGCAGCGCATCGCCGACATGGCGGCGCTGGAAACCGCCGGGCAGTTCGCCGTGTGCATCGGCACCGGCCCACAGGCCACTGCGATCGCCCGCACTGCTGCCACCCGCAACGGACACGCCCCTGGCAACCCACTGCAGGCCACTTGCGGCTACGTGCAGACCGGCGCCAACAGCCTGCGCAGCTTCACCCGCGACGACAACCGCAACGAAGCGATCCGGGTCGATGTCAGCAACACCGTCACCACCAGCGTCGCGGCGGGGGTGTATGCCCTGATCCAGGGCAATGGCGTGCCGCTGACCACCACCCTGCAAGCCCACGCTGTCGCTTCAGCGCCGCTGCCGCCGCAGGCAATGCTGAGTATCCGCACCACTCTCGCCACGGTCGATTCGCGTCAGTCGGTGCTGCTCAATGCCCTGCTTGGCGCCCTCGGCGGTGGCGTGCAACTGGACCTTGCCGGTTGGCAAGGCATCGCCGCCACCGACATCAAGCTGCTCAGCTACCTCGACCAATTGGCAGTCGACCTCAATCTCACGGTTGGCGACTACAAGCAGCTGCTCAACGCCAACGCCACCGCCACCCAACTGCTGCAGGCGGCGGTCAAGGTGTTGCAACAAAGCGGCGCGGCGCTGGAGGTGGTGACCAACCTGGGCAAGGTCGCCCTGGGGGCCGGCAACGGCACGCTGGTGCGCCTGGGCGATATCCTCGACATCCAGAACGGCACCGCCCAGGCTGGCCTGGATGCCAGCATCCAGTTGCTGCAACTGGTCCAAGGCGTGATCCAGCTCGCCGCCAGCGAAAGCGCCGCCAACGTCGACCTGCCGCTCAACGTGCTCGGCCTGGTCAACGGACGGGTGCGCCTGAAGGTCATCGAACCGCAGCAGATCTCCTCGGTCGGCGACCCGCGTACCGACGAACTGCGCGTACACACTGCCCAGGTGCGGGCGATGATCTCCCTCGACCTGCCCTTGCTCGATGGCATCTTCGGCCTGGTCAACGCCGTGCTCGACCTCGCCGCACCGCTGACCAACGTGATCAACAACCTGCTCAGCCTGAACCTCGCCGCCACCGTGCAATCAGTGCTCTGCCTGCTCGGCGTGCCCTGTACGGTCAGCGATATCGTCCTGGTGCCCGGCAAGCTGCACCTGGACATCGGCCTGGAAGTCGCCGAAGCCAGCACCCGCCTCAATCCTGCAGCCCCCGATACCTTCAGTTGCTCACCCAAGCGCCTGACCACCCGCAACCAGAGCTCGGCGGTCAAGATCGCGGTGGGCCAGTTCGCTTCCCCGGACGAGTTCTTCACCAACGGCACCACCGCCGTGAAGGCGCTGCCGCTGATCGACATCGGCACCAAGCGCTGTACCAGGTTGTTGATCCTGCCGCTGGGGGACTGCGAGCCGCGCATTCCCTTCGTCGGCGGCGGCATAGGTTTGCGTGTGGACAGCAAGGTGCTGGGCAGCGGCGCCCAGGAGCGCGCACTGACCTTCCAGGCCCCTGCCAGTGTGCCGCCGAACATCGGCCTCAAGCCTGCCTATCTGCCCATGAGAACCGCCAACGACAACGTGGTCGGCAGTCTCAGCGACACCCTGCTGGGCATTCACCTGGAAGCCTACCGACCGACCGCCAACAACAGCGGCCTGGGCCAGGTGCTGGTGCTGGTGGGTGGGGTACTCGATGGCGTCAAGGCGATACTCGAGCCGCTGATCAAAGGCCTGCTCAGCCCGCTGCTCGACCCCTTGCTGAACGTGCTGCTGAAAGTGCTGGGCATCGACCTGGTCAACGCCGAGGTCGGCGCCAACCTCAGTTGCTCGACAGGCCGTGCTCAACTGGCACTGTAGAGCGGCAGCAGTATGCAAAAGCACGCGCCCTCGGGGCCGTTGAGTGCCTCGAGGCTGCCGCCCATGGCCTCGACGATGCCATGGCTCACCGACAGTCCCAGGCCCGTGCCGACACCCGCGGGCTTGGTGGTGAAGAATGGCTCGAAGATGCGTCCGAGCAAGCGCGGATCGATGCCGCCCGCGTTGTCCTCGACCCGCAGGCAGACGCGCCCCTCGACCTGCTGTTGGCTGACCCGGATGGCCGGTGCCAGGGCTTGACGTTCGAGCAACGCGTCGCGGGCATTGATCATCAGGTTGATCAACACCTGCTCGAGCTGGTCCTGATGCCCCTGCACCGCCAACGACGACTCGGGCGACGCGATATGCACGGCCACACCCTTGCCCCGAAGCCCCTCGGCCAGCAACGCGACCGCACCCTCCACCGCGTTCCAGGCCACGAACACCTGACGCTCCGGTTCAGAGCGACGGCCATAGACACGCATGTGCTCCACCAGACGCGCCGCCCGCTCCACCTGGGCCTCGATACGGTGCAGCTTGTCGGTCAGGTAATCGGTGTCCGCTGCGCCGTTCTCCAGGCGCTTCAAGGTATTGGCCACAGCCATGCGCATCACGTTCAGCGGCTGGTTGATCTCGTGCACCAACCCGGTCGCCAGCTCGCCGAGGGTCGCCATCTTCGCCCCCTGCAGCAACTGGCGCTGGCTGCGGCGCACCTCGGTGTTGTCACGCCCTACAGCCTGGATTTCCAGGAGCTGCCCCTGCGCGTCGAACAGGCCGCGGTCAGCCCACACCCACCAGGCGTTTTCCCGCCCCGGCAGCTGCAGGCAGACTTCTGCATTGCTCAATGGGCGCTCCGGGGTCAGCGTTGCCAGACGCTGCAGGAACGCGCTGCGTTGAGCGTCGGACATCCACTGGCCAAGGTTCATGCCGGCAAGCTGCTGCGGCGCACACTCCAGATGGTCGGCCAGCGGACGGTTACCGAACAGCAGTTCGAGGTCGGGACGATAGCGGCAGATCATCGCCGGCGAATCCTCCACCAGCACCCGGTAGCGCTCCTCGCTGTGGCGCACGCGCTCGGCGGCCTCGGTCGCCTCGCTGACATCCAGCCACAGCCCGACCACCTCCACAGGCTGACCGAGGTCGTCGCGCAGCAGACGGGCTTCATCGAGTACCCAGTGATAGCCGCCCGCCTGGTCGCGCAGACGATAGCGACAGCGCGCCTGGCCATCGCGCAGCAGCGTACGCGTGCGCTCCAGCCACAGGCTGCGGTCATCGGGATGCACTGCCAACCCCGGCTGACGGGCCAGCTCGCTGTCGCTGGGCCAGCCCAGCAGCGGCGCCAGGCTGGCACTGAAGAACTCGCTGTGCAGCGCACCCTCGGCATAGCGCTGGATGTAGATCACTGCCGGTGAGCTGGCGATCAGGTTCTCCAGCCGTGCACGGGCGGCGCCCGCCTGCAGCTCCTGGGCCTTGAGCGCGCTGATGTCGAGCAGAAAGCCGCGCACCTGGCGACCCTGCAGTTGCCCCACCCAGTGCAGCCAGCGCGGGCTGATCTGAGGGGCGTGCTCCTGCAGGCGCAGACTGAGGCTCAGGGCACGGCCTTCGAGCAGTTGCTCGAGCGCCAGTTGCGCGGCCTCGCGATCTGCCGGGTGCACCCGCGCCAGCCATTGCTCGACGGTGATTTCACGTGGCAGGTCGACACTGGCCGCCAAGGCTGGGTCCAACTGCAGCGGCCCCTGCAGTGGCCACTCCCACCAACCGGCGCCCAATTGCCGCTGCAGCGCGTCGAGGTGCTGGTCGCTGCGCTGCAACTGGCGCTGCCGAATGCGCGCCAGCAACGGGTCCAGCAACGCCTGCAAGAGCCACTCCTGCGCCTCGTGCACAGGCGGCGTCCCGCTCGCCACACACAGCACGCAGGCCTGGATATCCGGCCCCAGCCGGTAGGGCAGCAGCGAAACCGGCAAACCGCCGCACAAGACTTGCAACTCGGAACGCTCGGACGCATCGAGTTCACCCCGTAGCGCGAACCTCTCAAGCCACGGATGCAGCTGCCCGTCGTCGGCCCAGGGCCAGTCATCGCCACTGTCGGCATGACTGCGCCAGACGCCGGCCTCAAGCAGCATCAGGCGCACCGAATCGACCTGCCAGTGCTCGACCAGGCGCCGCAACTGCTCGCCGGTCACCTGCGCCAGGCGCTCCTCGCCACACTCGCGCACCGCACGGCCGATGTCGCCAGCCAGGCGCTGCAGGCTCAAGCGTTGCGCTTCGTGGTCATGCGCGCGCAACAGGTCGCCGATATCGAACAACTGCAGCAACCAGCCCTCGGCCTGACGCTGCAGCCAACCGCGAGTGTGCAGCGCATGGCCGTGCACGGTACGAAAATCCAGATCCAACGGCTGCCCCTGCCAATCGGCAGGATCGCCTTCGAGTACCAGCCAGCTATGGTGCTGCAAGTAGTCCTGCATCCGTGTGGCGTGGTGGGTCGGCATGGCCAGCAGGGTGCGCAGCGGTCCGGACAGACGCAGCACCTGGCCCCGCTCGTCGAGCCACACTTGCAGGCCAACCGCCAACGGCGCCTCGGCTACCGCTGCCTGGCCCCCCAACCAGCGATCGAACACGCCACTCACAGTTGCAGGCTCGCTTGGGCCTGCAGGCGCTGGGGCAGCCGCGGCACTTCGCCGATCAGCGGCAGCACCAGCACCGGCATGACATTGGTCAGTTTGTTTTTCGGGTAATCGATGGTCACGGTCAGCAGGTTACCGGGCGCCAGTACGATCCGCGCATCGGTGGCGGGCTGAAAGTCCAGTGCAGCGGGCATCCAGCTCAGTTGCTGAGTGATCACCTGGCGCGCCAGGTTCTGCACATCGGTGGCATAGGTGGCGCTGTTCGGGTCCAGCGCCACGCAGCGGCGCACCGCCTCGCTGCTGGCCTGGTTGAACGACTGCAGCATGAGCATCGGCAGGCTGTAGCTGACCAAGCCATAGAACACCGCGAAGAAGATCATGAAGACTGCGACAAACTCGATGGCTGCCGCGCCTTTTTGCCGTACTGCCGGGCTTGCTCGCATGATCACGTCTACCCTGACTAGAAGTCCTGAGTGACAGCATAGAACCCGCTCAACGAATAGGGATGGCCATTTGCCAATGCAAAGCATTGTTCTCCTGATGTGGCTTGCCTTGTGCACCGAACAAGATGTCCGTGAACGACAGATCTCCAACACCTTGACCCTGGGTGTCGCAGCCTGCGCCCTGGTCTGGCTGTTCGCCACCGGGCACAGCTGGATCGGTGCCGATGCCAGCGATGCGGGCTGGGCCTTGGCCATCGTCATGCTGCTGACCCTTCCCGGCTACATGCTCGGCCGCTTCGGCGCCGGTGATGTGAAACTGCTCGGCGCCCTGGCTCTGGCCACCAGCCACCAGTACGTGCTCGGCACCTTCATCGGTGCAGGCGTGACAGTGCTGGTGTGGATGCTTGGCCGACGCCGCCTGTGGACCCTGGCCAACCCCAAGGTGAAGAAGCGCCTGCAGCGCCTGGCCGAACAGGTGGGCGACAAGCAACCGTTCGCACCCTACGTGCTGGCCGGGTTTCTCCTGACCGCCGTCTGGATCCAATGAATGACCAGTGGGTCGATTCCGCGTGTATAGACCTTGTACATAATTGCAAAGTGCGACTACTTTTCTAAACGGCCAGGCTGTCTGGCCAACGGAGCGGGGCCCGTACCAACAGGGAGTTGAACGTGAACAAGTCTGCTAGTGAGGTGAAAGTACTGGTTGTGGACGATCAGCCGTTGATCGTCGAAGAGCTTTGCGAATTTCTCGAAAGTGCGGGCTACCACTGTGTGCCGGCGCACTCCACCGCGCAGGCCATCGAGCGCTACGGCGCGGACGAGTCCATCGGCCTGGTGCTGTGCGACCTGCACATGCCCGAACAGGACGGCATCGCGCTGATGCGCGCACTGAAGAACATCGCCGGGCAGCAGCGGCTGTTCGAGGCGATCATGCTGACCGGCCGCGCCGACAAGCAGGATGTCATCCGCGCCCTGCGCGAAGGATTTTCCGATTACTACCAGAAGCCCATGGACCTGCCAGAGCTGCTCGAAGGCCTGCGCCGCCAGGAAGCAGCGCTGATGGAGCGGCGCCGCAACTTCCGCGAGCTGGGCAGCCTGAACCAGCGCCTGCAGGAGCTGGCCGAATCCATCGACGACCTCTACCACGACCTGGAAAAGGCCCGCGGCCAGGGCACCCATCGCCGGGCCGGTGACGTGGAAGAACTCGAGGGCGAGCTGCCACCGGTGTTCGAAAAGCTCTCGCCGCGCCAACTGGAAGTGGCCAAGCTGGTCAGCAAGGGCAAGACCAACTACCAGATCGCCTGCGAGCTGGGGATCACCGAGAACACGGTGAAACTCTATGTGTCGCAGGTGCTGCGCCTGACCCACATGCACAACCGCACCCAACTGGCCCTGGCCCTGACGCCGCGCTCATCGGCGCTGCACCAGCGGTTCACTACCCACTAGGCCGTTCACAGCTGCAGGCGCGGTGGTCCGCCGCGCCTGCAGGTCTCGCGCTCAGTTGTTCGAAGACGTCACCTTGGTCCAGCGATAGAAGTCCGGGATCACGTACTTGTAGGTGTCCAGCCAGCGTTGCATCGACTGGTCACGCTCCCGGGCCGTCTGCACCTGCAAACGGTTCGACGCCTGCTCACCGCTGGACTGCACTCGCAGCAACGCCTCGGTGGCCGTCTGCGCCTCTGGCTGGCGAGGTGGCTCCTGGGCCATCGCCAATGACACGCCGGCACACCCGGCAAGCACCATCAGATATCTGAACATGACCACCCTCCTCCCGCTCAATTGACCACCGCCTCGGCACCATTGGCCAAGGCAATGGGTCCACGCCCGGTGGATTTCACCTGCCTGGCCCGCGCCTGGGCATCGGCGAACTGCTCGGGGCGCAAGTGCAGGCGGCCGACCAGATCGGTCGCCTGTTGCCAGTTGTCCTGTACCAACGACAGGGTCACCAGGTTGACCGCCGCCAAGGTGTTGTCATCCTTCAGCTCGATGGCCGTGAGAAACTCGAAGCGTGCCTGCTCGTAGCGCCCCAGGTTCATCAGCACCACGCCAAGATCGTTGCGCACGCGCTCGTCAGTGGGCGCCAGGCGCACCGCGCGCTGCAGGTTCTGCAAGGCCTGCGCATCGTCGCCACGCGCCGAGGCGAGCTGGCCCAGCCCATGTTCACCTTCGGCCGCCAGGCAGCCACCCAGCAGGCTGCGGTACAAGGGCTCGGCCTCGCTGCGTCCCAGCAGGCGCGAGACCCTGGCCTTGCGCAGACGCACCTGGTCGAGGGTGTTGGGCAGCTGCTCGAGGTGAGCCAGGCTGGCGTGCGGTCGTCCCTCGTTGAGCATCTCGTCCGCCAGGTTCAACGCCAGTTGCTGGTCGGCATCCGGCTTGCTGCAGCCCGGGCCGCCGAACAATGCCCCCAGCCCCTGCGTCGACTGCCCGGCACAACCGCCCAGCAGCAGCATGCCGGTGAACAACAGGATCTTTTTCATCCTTCTCCTCCTAGACGCCCAAAGCCCGTGCCAACGCAGTAAAACCTGGCCCGGCCAGGACGATGAGCAAGGCCGGGAACAGGAACACCATCATCACCGCCGACATCTTTGCCGACATCTTCGACACCCGCTCCTGCAAGTGCGTGAGGCGTCGATCATCGAGCAGCGCCTTGAGCGCCAGCAGCGACTTCATCCCGCCACTCCCCTGCACCAGCAACTGCTGAAGGATCACGCAGGTGTCGGAGAACTCATCCACTGCCAGCACCTGCGCAGCTTTCTCCAGCTCCGGGCCGAGCGACAGCCCTGAATCCACCCGCTGCAACACCTGACGCAGCTCCTCGCTGATCTCGGGCACCAGTGTCCGCCCTTCCTGGCTGAGCACACGTAACGCCTGCTCCACGGCCAGCCCCGTCTCGAAGAGGATGCGCAGCAGCGGAATCATCAGGCTGACCTCCTGCGCGATACGCTGTTGCCGGCGCGTGGCTGCCAGCGCCAACAGGCGCTTGGGCAACAGGTAGCCGATCACCAGTGCGCACACCGGCAGCACCAGCCAATGCAGGGCATCGACGCCGATGAAGGCATGCTGCAGCAGCAACGCCAGCCCCATGGCCAGCAACGGCAATCCCAGTTGCACGGCGGCGAACAGCGCGCGCTGGCGACTGCGACGCCAGCCAATCCGCTCGAGCAGGCCCTGGGTTTCCCCGTCGAGCGTCTGCAAGCGTTGCCCCAGCGGGCTGCTGCCCAGCCAGTGGAGCATGTCGCCCAGGCGTTCCTCGCGGGCCAGGCGCCCTTGCAGCCGCCGCGCAACCAGGTAGCGCGCACGTAACTGGCGCGAGGCCTGCAGCCCCAGCAACAGGGCGGCGACAAGCAGGCACAGCGCGCAAATCAGCAGGGCCATGTCAAAGACTCCTCATCATGCGCCACAACACCAGGCAGCCGAGCGCCTGCAGGGCAAAGGCCAGGAACAGCAGCCACTGCCCGCTGCTGTCGCGCCACAGGCTCATCAGGTAGTTAGGGTTGACCGTCAGGAAGTAGCCGACCATGAACAGCGGCAAGGCCCCCAGCACCCAGGCGGTGACGCGGGTTTCGCCGGTCATGGCCTTGAGCTGGCGCGCGCCCTGCTCGCGTTCGCGGATCAGCTTGATCAGGTTTTCCATCAGCTCGCTGGCATTGCCGCCGTAGCGCTGGTTGATGCGCAGGCCCAGGGCGAACAGGCGCAACTCGTCCTGGTCGTACAGCTCGGCCAGCTCGCTCAGCGCATCCTCCAATGGCACGCCCATCTGCACATTGCGGCGCACACGGCCCATGGTCGAATGCAACGGTTCGCGCGTGCCGTCGATGCCGCCGAGCACCGCATCGCTCAGGGTCCGACCGGCCTTGAGGCTGCGCACGCTGTAGTCGAGCAGACCCGGCAGTTGCTCGACGAGCTGACGCATGCGCCGGCGGCATCGCCAACTCAAGTACAGATAGCCCGACAGCGGCGCACCGAGCAGCACCATCAGGCCGGCCAGCCAACCGGCCAGCAGCATCGCCAGCAATGCCAGCGCGCCCCACATCAGCAACCAGCGCTGCAAACGCACATCAGCGCTGACCAGGCCGGCCCGCTGCAGCAGCGGGTCGAGCCAGTCGCGCCGGGCGCTGCCCGTTCGAATCGCCTGGTAAGCGCGCCCCAGACGCTGCAGGACGCGCTCCTCGCCGCGCTTGTACAGCCCCAGGCGAAACAGCAGCAGGGCGCACCCCAGCAGCAGCGGTGCCAGCGCCAGCAGCAACGGCCCGATCACGCCACACCGTCCTGGCGCAGCTTGCTGCCTGCCGGGTTCGGCGCCTCGCGCAGGAAGGTCTCACCACCGCGCCGGTCGAGGCGGAACAGGGTGTTGGTCACATACACATCCTCACGTATGCCGACCACCTCCAGCACTTCGCTGACGCAACGCCGACCATCCGGCAAACGCGTCAACTGGATCACCACATCCAGTGCCGCGCAGATCATCTGGCGCAAGGTCTTCTCGGCGATCTGCCGGCCACTGAGGCCGACCAGGGTTTCCAGGCGCAGCAAGGCATCCTGCGCGGTGTTGGCGTGCACGGTGCTCATCGAGCCGTCGTGGCCAGTGTTCATCGCGGTGAGTACATCGAGCACCTCGGCGCCGCGGATCTCGCCAAGGATGATGCGGTCAGGACGCATGCGCAGGGCGTTGCGGATCAGCTCGCTGGGCTTGATCTCGCCATGGCCCTCGGCGTTCGGTGGGCGGGTTTCCAGGCGCACCACGTGGGGGTGATGCAGTTGCAGCTCGGCAACATCCTCGATGGTCACCAGGCGCTCGCGCGGCGCGATCATCTGGCTAAGGATGTTGAGCAGCGTGGTCTTGCCGGTGCCGGTGCCGCCGCTGACCAGGATGTTGCAACGACGGCCCACGGCGCGTTCGAAGAAATCGAAGATGGCTTGATCGATCGCGCGGGTAGCCAGCAGGTCGGCACTCTTGAGCATGTCCTGGCGGAACTTGCGGATCGACAGGCACGGCCCGTCCAGCGCCACTGGCGGGATGATTGCGTTGACCCGGCTGCCATCGGGCAGGCGCGCATCGACCATCGGCGAAGATTCGTCCAGGCGTCGTCCCAGGGGCGCGAGGATACGCTGCATGACCCGCTCGACATGGTGCGCATCGATGAAGCGCAGGTCGGTCTGCTGCAACAACCCGGCCCGCTCGACGAACACCCGGTGCGGGCCGTTGACCAGGATCTCGGTGACGCTGGCATCGCGCAGCAGCACTTCCAGCGGGCCGAAGCCGGTGAGTTCATCGACCAGTTCCTCGGCCAGGCGCTCCATTTCGTAGCGCGACAGCGCCAGACGCAAGCGCCCGACGTAGTCTCCCACCTGTTCGAGGACGAACTGGGTCAAGGCCGGGCGTGCGCCTTCGAGCAGGTTGCGCCCGCTGTCCTCGATGGCATCGATCGCGAAGCGGTGCAGCGCACGCTTGAGGGCATGGGGGTCGCCCGACGCGTGGCGCTGACCGCCAAAGGGCTCATCGCCACTCATTTGCTACCCCACAGCCGACGCAGCCAGGGGAAGCTCGGTGGAGCGAGGTTTTCCGAGCGCCGCGCCAGGCGTTCGCCGAGGGCACGCAGGGCCTGGGTCAGGCCTTCGCGCGGGGCCAGCTCGAACAGGCTCAGGCCCTGGTTCTTAACGTTCAGGCGCACTTCGGGGCAGTCCGGCATCACCTTGAGCAGCGGCAGACCATAGCGTTTGGCGAGCGCCTCGGCATCCGGGGCGACATTGCGCAGGAAGCGGTCCACCAGCAAGCTGGCATGCTCAAGCTTGATGCCGCGGTCGCGCCACAGTTCGAGGACTTCCAGGTTGCGCCGGCAGTCCAGGATGTTCTGGTCGGTGTAGACGATCAGCTTGTCGCAGTGGCTGACGATGGTGCGCAACGCTTCGCTGTCGGCGTGCCCGGTCAGGTTCACGACGATGTGCTGGAAGTGCTGGCGCAAAGCACTGAGCAGCATGTACAGCTCGGCGGCGCTGGTCTGGCGCAGCGGATCATCGTTCTCGGCATAGCTCAGCAGGCGCAGGCCGCCCTTGTCGCGGGTGAAGGCACTGTCGATCAGCGTGGTGTCGAGGCGGCGCAGGTGGCGCAAGGCATCGCCGAAATAAAATGATGCCTCCAGCCCGAGCAGGGCCAGGCTGTCGCCACGTGGCAAGCCCAGGTCGAGCAGCAAGGTCTGCTGGCCGCTTTCCTGCACCACCCGCGCCAGGTGGGTGGTCAGCAGCGCACCATCGGCGCCGCGCTGGGCGCCATAGAGCACGGTCAGGCCACCCAGGCTGGGGTTGCTGGTGACCGTCGGCAGGCGCTTGCCGAGCCTGCGCACCAGCCCGGCCACCTCGCTGGCACGCGAGCCGTAGGCGACGAAATCCCGCGCGCCGGCGCGCATGGCGTGCAACACCAATTGATTGTCCATGCCATCGCCCAACGCGACGATGGCCAGCATCGGCTTGGCCTCCAGCACCCCTTCGATCAGCGCACACTGGCTGACCAACTGCTCGCGGTCGAGGCCGATGAACACCAGGTTGCTGAACGTCACATCCACCAGCGCCAGCAATTCGTCGAGGGTGCCAGCGCTGGCGCCGATCACCTGCCCCTGCGGCGCCAAGGCGTCCTGCAACCATTGCAGGTCGTCTTCGTTGCGGGTGATGGCCAGGTAGGTCTGGTTGAGGCTGTCGTTCATCGTGATAACCCCCCATGGCCTTCGAAGTTGCCGTTTTCCAGGAAGAACAGCTGGCCCCAGCTCGGGTCGTAGGTGCGCAGCGCCTCACCCGGCAACTGCGGCAGGCGCGCATTGGCCGCCAGCGGCTGGACCAGGTGCGGGGTGACGATCATCAGCAGCTCGGTCTCTTCACGCACCAGCGCCGACTGGCGGAAGAACGCGCCGAGGATCGGCAGGTTGCCCAGGCCGGGGAGCTTGTCTACCGAGGAGCGGGTGTTGTTGCTGACCAGGCCGCTGATGATGAAGCTCTCGCCATCGGCCAGGGAAATGCTGGTGTCGGTGCGGCGCACGCTCAGCCCTGGCACCAAGGTGCCGGCGATGTTTACCGCGTTGTTGTAGTCCAGCTCGCTGACCTCGGGAGCAACCTTCAGGGTGATGCGGTCGCGGCTCACCACGGTCGGTGTCAGCGCCAGGCGCACACCGAACTCCTTGTATTCGATCGACACGTTGTCGCTGCCGGAGCTGGGCACCGGGACCGGAATCTCGCCACCGGCCAGGAAACTGGCAGTCAGGCCACTGAGCACGGTGAGGCTGGGACGCGCCAGGGTGTAGGCGAATCCGCTGTTCTCCAAAGCGTTGATCGCCGCCAGGAACTTGCTGCTGCCACCGCCCCAGACGATGTTGAAGACGCCATTGTCCAGCGGGATACCGGGGCGCACATCGGCGTAGGTCACCGAGTTGGGCGTGGTGCCGGTTTGCACACCGGGCACGTAGTCAGGTCGCACGGTGGTGTTCGGCACGGTGCCAGGCGAACCGAACAGGCTGTTGTTAGAGCCTTTGAAGAACAAACGCGCCCCCGCCTCCTTGTACTTGTTGCGGCGCACTTCGACGAAGCGGATATCGGCCTGCACCTGGCTTGGCAACTGCGCATCCTGGGACGGCAGCAGGCTGCCTTCCGTCATGTCGGCACTGGCGCGCCCCTTGACGAACAGCATGGCCCGGTGCGGCGCCGACGCACAGGCGGTCCACAGCATCAACGTGGTATTGCCCGGCCCCACGGCGGTCAACAGCACCGCACGATCGCCGCTGGCCTGCACGTCGGCGACGTTGGGCTCACCCACCGCCACCCGGCTGATCGCCAGCGGCAGGCGCAGTTCCTGCTGCAGGCCCTGGTCCATCTCGATCACCGAGGGCAACTGGCCGAAAGCCTCGCACCCTTTCACCGCCGCCTGGGCGTGGGGCAGCCATGCCGCCAGAAGCAGTGCACAGCACGCATCTCGGAAACTACGCTCGGAACGTCGCATCGCTGCATCCTTGCCTGGTCAGGGGGTCTTGTCGGTGTCGGCAGCCTTGGCGCCACGAATGATCTGCATGCTGGGCGCAGCGTTGGCGGGAGCAGTGCTGGCCACGGGAGACTGGGACAATTGGCTGAAGCGATAGAGCTCGCGCCCGGCGCTCTCGACCTGCGGCCGCGCCTCAGGTTCGGCCCAGTAACGGGCCAGGCGCTGTTCATCGGCGCTGCGTACGGCCAGGCGCAGGGTGCCGGCCTGGGCAGCGAGCATCAGGCGGCTGGCCAGCGCCTCGGGCACGGCCAAGGTCACGGTGCGGGTGCCGCCGGCGCTGCCTTGGCTCCCGTGCTGTTCGCGCCGAGCCGTTTCTTCCTCGACGGTTTGTGCCGGGCGACCATCGTTGGCCAACCCCATCTGCTCGCCGACACTCAGCACGCGCAGGGCCGGCAGCACCACCTGGGCTGAAGACTGTGGGTTGTTGTTCTCCTCGCGCAGAAACAGCAACACATCCACGTAGTCGCCCGGGCGCAGTTGCCCGGCAGCCCCCACCACATCATCGACGCCCACGGCCACCGCGCGCTCATGGGCACGAATCATCCGCGCCAGTGGCCCGCCCGCCTGGAAGCTCGCCTCGTCCAGCCAACTGCCTGCCGACAACGGACGCGCGCTGGAGCGACCGAGCACCTGGTCGATGCGCTGGAACGCACCGGCAGGCACCACCTGCAGGCGCTCGAGCAACACATCGTCCTCGGTCAGCGGCGTGTTCGCCGGTAGCGCCCTGCGCAACACGACGATGGAGGTACGTGCCGGCTCAGGCGGTTGGGGAGGTGCGACGATCACCTCGGCAGGCGCCTCGGCAATCGTCGGGGCAGGACTGACGGGGGGTGTGGCCGGACGGCTGAGCACCAGCCCCCAGTAACCTGCGAGTACTGCGCCGAGAAGAAACAGGACAGCCAGGACCATGGTCAAGCGACTGCTCATCTCCGCCTCCCTGCGCTATTGCCGTGATGGCAAAAGGTAACTATTTCGCTATTGAACGGTAGCGCAGACCTCACCGTTCGCCATGAGCGGAAACGGGATTTTTTCGTCTGGCACGCGGACTTGCAGGGAAAACAGGCACTTAGAAAAAGCCTCGGCTTCCAATACTTTAGGGTTAATGCCTTTTTACATTTGCAGGCTTCACCAGCTTGGCAATTCTATGATGGCAAATGGACGTTAATTAGCCACGTCCTTACCCCGCGCCCTCGGCGCAAGGAGATGTGCCATGCAACTGCAGCAGATCCTTCAGCACTGCAAGAACTTCATTACTCGCAAAGACGGCGCTTCCGGTATCGAGTACGCGTTGATTGCCGCAATGGTCGCGGTGGTGCTGGTGCCGTTCGTACCCGCGATCTCCGGCAAGATCACCACGATGTTCACCGCCATCTCCGGGGCGCTATGACCTTGAGCAGCACGCCGCAGCATAACGCCAGGCGAACAGGAGCCAAGCATGTCGAACTCTTCCTCGCGCCAGCAGATTCTTTTGGTGGACGACGAGGAAGAGGCATTGCAGGAGCTGGCTGAACTGCTGGAGAACGAAGGTTTCAAGTGCCACACCGCAAACTCGGTGAAGGCCGCCCTGCAACAGCTCACCCGCTACCCTGATGTGGCCCTGGTGATTACCGACCTGCGCATGCCCGAAGAAAGCGGCATCGGCCTGATCAAGCGCCTGCGCGATCACACCGCCCGCCAGCACCTGCCGGTGATCGTCATGTCCGGCCATGCCGACATGGACGACGTCAGCGACCTGCTACGCCTGCATGTGCTCGACCTGTTTCGCAAACCGATCTACCACGCCCGCTTGCTGGAGACACTCGACAACCTGTTTCCCAAGGCGGTTATGCAGGTGGTGGGGCGGTAGGCCGCAGGAGCAGCCTCCCCTACAACTGATAACTGAAACTCACCGTAAACCGCGGCCGCCGGTTCAGGCTGTCGAGGGCGATGTCCGACATGGGCTTGGCCACCTCCAGCGCGATGTTGTAATAGCGCGCATCGCCAAACCGCACCCCCACCGCCGCCGACGACATCTTCGCCTTCTGCACCTCCAGTTCGTTGAACCAGGCTCGCGCGGTATCGAGCACCACATAGGGCTGCAGCACCTTCAGCCACTGGCCCTCACGCTGGATGCTGTAGTTCAGCTCGTAGGCCAGGCCCCAACCCTTGTCGCCGGAGGCCTGGTCACTGGGGTAGCCACGGCCGAAGTTCTGCCCGCCGAACACCGCCCGTTCGCTGTCGGGCAAACTGTCGTTGCTCCAGTACCCAGCAGCGGACACGACCCCCTGCCAGTGCTCGAGGAAATTGTCGCTCTGCACGCCGGACAGGCGCAGGCGCAGGAAATCCAGGTCATAGCCTGCATTGGTGCGTGCGCCAAAATGGTCGAGGCCCTGGTAGACCCCGGCGCTGAGGATGCGCAGGCGCCTGGCCTCGGCCTTGCGCCAATCGCCCTCGAACGACAGCGCGCGAATGTCGGTGTGGCTGTCGAGCTTTAGCGGGAAACCCACGACCTGGTAGTCGATCTGGTCATTGACCGCATAGAAGCGCCCGACCACATCCAGCCATTCGGTCGGCGAGGCGATCAGCGCCTGGCTGAGCCCGATCGAGTAACGCTCGTTCTCGCGGTGCTGGGTCAGGTCGATGCCGTTGCCCAGGCGAATGCGCGCCTTCGGGTCGCTGCGATAGCGCGATGCCGACAACAGCAGTTGCGTGCCTTCGTCATCCACGAACTGGCTGTAGTCGAGGCGGTAATAGTGTTCCTTGTCCTCGCCCGGCGGCGCCAGCACGCTGGCGCTCAATTGCTCGGCGAAGCGGGTCTGGGCATTGCTGCTGGCCCCCAGCAGCGCCTGCAGGTCGTCACGGTTGCCATCGCTGAGGTTGAGGGTCGTGGTGAAGGGCTTGCGCGAAGCCTGGGCGATCAGGCGCGTGGCGCCGTCGGTGGTGCCCGGCGGGGGCACTTGGGCCTGGAAGGTGACGCCGGGGATACGGCTGATCAGGCTGGTGTAGCGCTCGAAGGTCTTGCGCGTCAGCGGCCGCTCGGCCTTGAGCTTGTTCACGAGGCGCTCGACATAGCCCGACGCGGAACCGATATCGCCCTGAACCTCATAGTCGCGGATGTAACCTTCCACCAGCACGACCCGCACGCGGCCATCGGCGAAGTCTTGCGGCGGAAGATAGGCGTAGGACAACAGGTAGCCGTCCTGCTGATAGCGCTGAGTCAGGCGTCGGGTGACCTCGATCAGTTCAGCGAGGGTCACGCTGCGGTCGAGTATCGATTGGTAGTGCTCGCGCAGATCTGCCAAGGGGTAGACGGTCCCGCCCTCGAAACGCACCTTGCGCACCAGGACCTGGGTGTTCATCTGCAATGGCGTTTGTTGGGGTGCCGCTGGTGCCGGCACATTCAGCCCGGGCTTGCCGGGACGGTAGGCGTCCACCGGCAGGTTCGGCGTGGGCAGGCGGCGTTCGGTTTCGTTGCTGTTGAGAAAACTCGGCAGGGGTTCGGCGCGGGCCACGCAGGCCCAGGACAGCGCCAGCATCGTCACCAGCAGTGGACGCATTCGGACACTCCATGATCCTGTGGAACCCAGGGCGCCCGGTTCGAGCGCCCCTTGTCAATGCAAGCGTAGGTGCTGAGCAGGCTGTCGTCTAACCAGGCGCCCGGCGGATCCGCGAAAAAGATCCGCCGGGCAGTGGATCAACGCTGCGCGCCACCCAAGGCCCCGGTCACACCACCGAGTACGCCGCCGAGCCCACCACCCTGGCCAGCACCGCCATTGACCAGCGTGCCGGCCTGGCCAACGGTGCCACCGACTGCGCTGACCGTCGCGCCCACCTGGCTGACTACCGGGTTGCCAGTGGCCGCGCCGAGCTGGCTGCCTGCACTGGCCACCGCACCACCCACCTGATTGAGCAACCCGGCGACCGGCGCACCGACGCCCGTCGCAGCGCCAACCTGCTGGGTGACACTGGCCACGCCACTGACGACCGGCGCCACACCGGCGCTCACCTGTTGCGTTACCGCTGCCACCGGAGCACCTGCTGCAGTATTGGTGACGCCATTGCCACCGAGCACGGTGCCGAGCGCAGCAACGGTATTGCCAACCTGCCCCGTGCTGCCACCTGCCGACACCACTGCCGGATTGCCAGTGCCCGCCGCCAGCCCGCTGCCCGCGCCAGCCACCACGCCGCCGACGGTTTCCAGCAGGCCCGTGCGTGCACCGCCGGTTGTCGGGGCCAGGCCGCTGGTGGTGCTGACAGTGCTGCCTACGTTGCTCACCGCTTGCCCGAGCGTACTGGTCAATGGATTACCGTTGCCGGCACCTGCAACCTGTTGCCCGGCCTGGTCGAGTGCACCGCCGACCTGGTTGAGGGTCTGGTTCAGCGGGCCTGCGAGCCCGGTTTGTCGGGTGACGTTGGCGGTGGTGTTTTCCACCAGCGATACCACCGGTACCAACGCATTGCTCACCCCTTGGGTGGCACCAGCCAGCGGCCCGTTGGTGCCGATGGGGGTCAGCGTGTTGCCCAACATGGTGACGGCCTGGCCGACACGGTCTACACCTTGCCCGGCGCCTGCCACCACTTGATTGACCAACGGAATCTGCTCGACCGGTGAATTCGTTGCCAGCCCACCTACGCCCTGCCCCAGGCCGGATACGCCGGTCCCCAGGTTGGAGGTGGCCGCACCCACCACGCCCAGCGTGGTACCGACGGCATTGTTTCCGGTGCCCAGTTGCCCAAGGCCCTCGCTCAGGCCGGAGCCGACACTGCTGACTGCATCACCCGTGGACGACACCAGCGAACCCACGCCGCCGGTCAACGAAGTGTTCCCCGCCACAGGCAGCGAGCCGATCACCTCACCCAGGTTGCTGACACCATCGCCCAGGCCGGAAACGGTATTGCCGACCTGGCCAACGACCTGACCGGTGACCAGCGGAGTCGGCGTATTACCGCCACCGGTACCACCATCACCACCGCCTGGCGTTCCGCCACCGTTACCAGGATTGGTACCACCGCCTCCCGTACCATCTCCTCCACCACCACCGCTGCCTGCGCCGTTGCCACCACCCGCCATACCGCCGCCATCACCACCGCTGCCGCCCGTTCCGTCGGAGCCGCCGCCTGCACCTGCACCAGCGCCACCATCGGCGGACGAGCCATCAACCTCGCTGTGATGACCACCACCACCGCTGCTGCACCCGGCAAGCCCAAGGGCCATGACCAGCGCCAATGCCGTACTCGCTTTCATCCAAACCTGAGTTTTCATGGGCGACTCCCGCACTGCTTTGTTGTTGGATAGGCGCGCTGGCCAGGCTGGCCAGCGTTATGCCTTCAGTCAGCAGTGAAGCTCTGGCGGTTCGACGGCGGTAGGTCGTAAGTTGGTATTAATACGGCGGGATAAGGTGCTGAAGCCGATAAAAAATCCATGAAATTCAGCAAGTTGAAATATTCGCCCGAATGGCTGACCGAAAGGTTTAATACCATGTCATTAGTACAAGGAAACGCTGGCTGAGAGAGGCTACTCCGCCACCTGGAACTCGACCCGTGCCGTCTCGCCGCTCTCATCCAACGCACTCAACTCGATGCGTCCTGACTGCTCGAAACGCACCAGCAGGCTGTCCTGCCCTTCGGTCTCGCCCAGCGGCCGGCCATTGAGGAACCACCAGCGTCGCCCTGCTCCACCCAGTGCCGATACGTGCAGTTGCAGCGGCTCGTGGCTGGTCAGCGGCCGGCGCAGGTTGTCGCCTGCCCGTACACCGACGATCGACAGCGGTGGCGCGCTGGGCGCTGCCTGCGGTGGACAGTCAGGATCGACCATCGGCAGCCGCGCACTACGCCGCTCTACCCGTGGCAGCCACGGTTCCAGAGGTGCAGGCCAGAGGGCAATTTCCTGCGCTTTCGCCCCCCGACAACTGGCATCGACCCGCAAACCACGCGCGTTGACCCACACCGTTTCGCGCAGGCCCAACCCCAGCGGCTGGTCGGCAGCCTGCAAGGTCGGCGGCGTGGTGCCGTCGAGGGTCCAGGCAAAACGCTGGCGGCGGCACTGCGGATCCTGACGACTCATCGGCTGCCCCAGCGGCCAGCAGATCGCTGCGACGCCGACACTGCCCGGCACGTTTTCCACCGGCACGGCAATGCCGCGCTGGCTGTCGCGATTGCTCAACAGGTCGTGCACCTGCAGCATCAGCGGCGCTGCCGAAGCCAGGCCGAACTGGCCCGGCACCGGCGTGCCATCGGGTCGGCCTATCCACACACCAATGATGTACCGCGGCCCGACCCCCACCGACCAGGCATCGCGAAAGCCATAGCTGGTGCCGGTTTTCCAGGCCAGTTGCGGGCGCTGCACAAGCTCGGCGTGCGGGTCGCGGTCCGGGCGCGCCTGGCCGCTGAGAATACGCCGTACAATCCACGCCGAACCCGGCGACAACAGGTGCCGCTCCAGCAGCGGATCCTGGGGCTGCAGGCGGATCTTCGCGCTCTTGCCCTCGCGGGCCAACGCCGCATAACCGCCGACCAGGTCCTCCAGACGGCTGCCGGCACCGCCGAGAATCAGCGATAGGTTCGGTTCGGCCAGCGGCGGCAGTATCAGCGGCACCCCACCGATACGCATCTGCGCGGCAAAGCGCTTGGGCCCATAGGCTTCGAGCAACTGAACCGCTGGTAGGTTGAGCGACAACGCCAGCGCCGAACTGGCCGACACCGGCCCGCTGAAGCCCATCGAGAAGTTGCCCGGACGGTAGTCGCCATAGCGGCGCGGTACGTCCTGCAGCAGCGATTCGGAGTGGATCAGCCCATCGTCCAGGGCCATGCCATAGAGAAACGGCTTGAGGGTCGAGCCGGGCGAACGCAGGGCATGCACCATGTCGACATGGCCGAAGCGGCGCTCATCGCCCAGGTCGATGGACCCCAGGTAGGCACGCACGGCCATGGTCTGAGCCTCGACCACCAGGATTGCCGCCGAGGTGCGCTCGGGCAAGCGTGCACGCCAACCGAGCAGCAAGTCTTCGAGACGGCGCTGCAACGACGCATCGAGCGTGGTGCGGATCAGCGGTGGGCTGTCCGCCGTGTTCAGCCGCCGAGCCAGCAGTGGCGCCAGCGCCGGCTCCTGGCGCGGGGCGAGCAGCAAGGGCTCTTCGCGGGCCTCGGCAATCCGCTGCTCAGGCCACACCTGGTAATCGGCCAGGCGTTGCAGCACCTTGTCGCGGGCACGCTGCGCACGCTCGGGATGGCGATCCGGGCGCAGGCGGCTGGGCGCCTGGGGCAGTACGGCCAGCAATGCCGCCTCGGCAGGCGTGAGGTGCTTGGGCGACTTGCCCAGGTAAGCCCAACTGGCGGCGGCGACGCCCTGCAGGGTGCCGCCGAAGGGCGCGCGATCGAGGTAGATCTGCAGGATCTCGCGCTTGGACAGGTGCCACTCCAGCTGCGCCGTACGCCACAACTGACGGAGCTTGCCGGCCAGGGTGCGATCATGGGGGTCGAGCAAACGTGCTACCTGCATCGACAGCGTGCTGCCACCGGACACTACGCGTCCGCCACGCAGGTTCAGCCAGGCCGCGCGCGCCAGGGCCAGCGGGTTGACCCCGGGATGATCGTAGAACCAGCGATCTTCGTAGGTGAGCAGCGCCTCCAGATACAAGGGCGATACCTCATCGGGGCTGACCGGATAGCGCCACACGCCGTCGGCATCGGCGAAGCGCCACAGCGGCGTGCCGTCCTCGGCGAGCACCACCCGCGCCAGGTCGTCACCCGGCATCGGCAACGGCCACAGGCGATCCGCCAGCCACAGCAAGACGACGCTCGACAGCACAGTAATGCCGACACCACGCAAGATCCTTGCGCTGCGCGTACGCGGGCGAACTATGCTTGCGCCTGGCATCGGGAACCGACCCCATCGAACGATGGCCAAAGGCTTGGGATGATCATCAGGAAGCAGCTATGCATGTAGAAGGGTTTTTCGAGTGGTTGGGCCAGGCGCTGGGCGCGGTGATCAAGTTCATCGTCGATATCATGAGCGGGCTGTTCAATCTGCTGGCCAATGCCGGCGGCAATTTCATCGACGGGCTGGCGCGCACCTTGGGCATGGACACCTCGCTGGTCAGCATCCTTGCGCTGATCGTCGGGCTGATGCTGCTGTACTCGGCGATCCGGGCGTTCATGCGGGCGTCGATCGTGATGGGCATCATCTGGCTGGTGCTGGGCTTGTGGGTGTTGAGCTGGATCATTCACTGACCCGAGGCCCGCCATCCATGAACCTGTGGGAGCGGAGTCACCCGCTCCCACAGTCGCATCAACGGCTACGCACCACCATCTCGCCCTGACTATCCCCCACTGCCTGCAGGTTCGGCCGGTACATCGACTCTACCTGCGGCGGCGGAATGCGATAGCTGCCCGGCGTTACCGCACGCGCCAGGTACAACAGGTGCGTGGTGCCGTAGCTGTCGAGCTTGAGGGCGGCCACATAACGGTCGTCGCGGTACTCCTGGTGCACCACGCTGGCGTTCTGCATCGATTCGCGCCACTGCTTGACGGCACTGCTGGCGTTGTCGAGGCTGGCGGCGCTCTGGGCCAGGTTCTGGTTTTCCAGCTCCAGACCCGCCGGCAGCAGGTCGACCACCAGCGCATCCGGCACCTGGCTCTGGGCCTTGAGCGCCAGGTGCACCAGCACCAGGTCGCCACTGCGCAGGTTGCGCAGGTCCAGGGCCTGGCCGTTCATGCCCAGGTACTCGCGACGGATCTCCATACCATTGCTGCTGGCCGCAGGCGCCTGCCGCGGATAGCCGGACAGGGTCAACTGCTGGTACAGCGTATCGCTGCCCTGGTTCTGGATGCTCAGCGGCGATGCCAGCAACGGGCCTTCGAGCTTCATGCCCGATTCGGTGTTGTTGAACTCGCGAACCTCACCAGCGCTGTCCAGACGCGCCTGCCAGTTGCCTTCGGGCTTGCCCAGCAGGCCGCGACCGGCGAGGAACAGCGCATTGCGCTCCTGGGTCGACAGCCAGCGGTTGGAGGCCAGTTCGTCGGACAACGCGAACAGGCGTTGATCGACCTGGTTGCTGGCCAGGTTGTTCTCCTGAAGCAGCGCCAGGATCAGTGCCTGGTCACGCACGGCGCTGCCGTAGTCGGCCAGCCAACCCTTGCCACGGCCTATCGCCAGGCCTGCCTGCAACGCCTGCTGCGAGCGCGGCTTGTCGCCCATCTTGTCCAGAGCCACCGCCAGTTGCACCAGCGGCAGGCCGGAGCGGGCATCGCTGCGGCGTTCGAACAGGCTGCGCAGCGCACCCAGCGGCGCTTGCTGACTGCGGGCAAGCACCAGCGCGGCGTAGGCCTGCACGGCAAAGCGGGTGTGTTCGGCGTCCTGGCTGTAGTCGACCTCGATCAGGTTGCGTTCCTGCAGGTAGCGCAGCAGCCGCTCGTTGGCCTTCTTCAAGGCATCGGCAGGCACGCCGTAGCCTTGCTCACGCGCACGCAGAAGGAAGTCGGTGACGTAGGCGGTGAGCCAGTACTCTTCCTCGCTGTCCGAACTCCACAGGCCGAAGCTGCCGTTGTAGCGCTGCATGCCCAGCAAGTGCTCGATGCCCATTTCGATCTTGCGCTTGCGCACATCGGTCGGCTCACCCTTGATACCCAGACGCTTGAGGCTGTCGGCATCGGCATAGAGCGAGGGATAGAGGCCACTGGTGGTCTGCTCCAGGCAGCCGTAGGGGTAGGCTTCGAGGGCACGGATCTGCTCGGCCAGGTTCAGCGGTGGGCGGCTCGACAGCGCAAGGCTGGCTTCAAGGCCTGCCGGCTCGAACTCGGCCAGCTCGTTCTCGGGCAGGGTCCAGGGTTGGTCCTTGAGCGCCACACGGTAGTGCTTGAGCATCGCCGGATACGCCGGGCGCACACCCAGGGTCCATTCGCGCTCGAAGCCGGTGGCCGTCTCGCCAGGCAACTGCAGGCCATCGACACGCACGTGCACCTTGCCCTGCCCCAGGCCACCGCGGGCCTGCACCGGAATCATCAGCGTGCTGCGCTGGCCTTCGGCAAGGTTGATGCTCTGCTGGGCGGCACCTGCGAGGTCGAGTTGCCCGTCGGTGGTCACCTGCACGTTGAGCTGCTGGGCACGGCCAGACAGGTTGGCCAGGTCCAGGGCCAGGCGAGTCTGGTCGCCACCGGCGAGGAAGCGCGGCGCCGACAGCTCGGCGATCAGCGGTGCAGCGACGACCGTCTTGCCTTCGGCCATGCCGAAGTGCTCGTCGGTCCAGGCCTGCGCCATCAGGCGCAGTTCGCCGTTGAAGTCGGGGATATCGACTGTGGCCTGCCCTTCGCCCTTCTCGTCGAGCGTCACCGGCAGGCTCTGCTGGGCGACGATGGTGACCGTGGTGTTCGGGCGCTTGCCACCCTTGGCCATGGCGGCGTCACCCCCGAAGGCCAGGCTCGCCAGGCGGCCCTGGCCGGCTTCGATCAACTGGCCGTAGATATCCAACTGGTCGGCGCCGTAGGCCTTGCGACCGAACAGGCTGGCGAAGGGGTCGGGGGTTTTGAAGTCGGTGATGTTGAGGATGCCCACATCCACCGCAGACAACAGCACATGCACCTGCTTCGGCACGCTGCCGTCGGCATTGACGGCCTTGAACTTCACGGTCAGGGGCTGCTTGGGGCGCATCTTCTCCGGCGCCTGCAGGCTGACCGCCAGCTTGCGCTCGGCGCGGTCCAGCGGCAGGTGCAGCACACCGACGGCGCGCTTGGGCGTGGCATTGACCTTGCGCTCACCCGGACGAATCACCAGGGCGCTGATATAGAGGTCGTGGCGGGCCCATTTCTTGTCCAGCTCGACCTCGAAGGTCTTGCCTTCGGCAGGTACGTCGATCTCCCGCCACCACAGCGGACCGTCGCTGGACTCGATCATCAGGTAGCCGCTGCCGGCCGCAGGTGGCGTGACGGTAACCTTGGCGGTGGCACCGTCGGCGTAGGAAGGTTTGTCCAGCGCCAGCTTGACCTGGTCAGGGCGTACTGCCCCACCTTCGGCGTTGTCCTGGGCGCGGTAACCGGCCCAGAAGCGCTCGCTGGATACCAGCCCGGTTTCGGGATCTTCGACCTCGACGCGGTAAGGCCCCCACTCCACCGGGAAGGTCAACTTGGCGGTGGAGCCGGCCTTGACGCTGACGGTTTCCTCGCTCTGGGTGAGGAATTTCTCGTTGTAGTTGTAGCTCCAGCCATCGCTTTGCGAGTAGTTCCAGTAGTAGTCGCGACGCTCGCGGATCAACCGCACCTTGAGGTCGTCGGCGGCGAGCTTGTTGCCGTCGCGGTCGGCGACCAGCACCTCGAACTGCACCGGGGCATCGCTGTCGGTCTCTTCGCCATCGAACAGGCCGCGCAGGCCCGGCAGGCGATCAGCCGGCCAGATCGGCTGTTCCAGACGCCGGGTGATGGGGCGACCGCCAGACTCCTGCAGGCTGGCCTGCACGGTCAATTGCAGCGGCGAGCGGGCCTCGGCCCAGCGGCTCTCGATATCGACGGTGGCCTTGCCGGCCTGGTCGAGGGTGACTTCATCGAGTTCCAGGTCCTGGGTCAGTTCGCTCTCGGTAACCGAGCCGAACTGATAACCCGGCAGCGCCGGTACGGCTTCACGCAGCGGGCGGATGTAGGCCTGGCCGCTCAGGCGGTTGCCGGCAGCTGGCGCGCCATAGAGATAGCGGCCATTGACCTGGATGCGTGCGGTTTGTTCGGGGCTGAGGGGGGTCTTGCTGCCCTTGAGCTCCAGCGCCAGGCGCTCGGGCAGGAAGTCCTCGACGAGGAATTCGTAGACCTGCTTGCGGCCCCCGCCGAGGTCGAGCAGCAGTTGCCAGCGCCCGGTCGGCGCCTCGGTAGCCAATTGCAGCTGATATTGGAACAGGCCGTTCTGGTCGGCCTCCCAGACGAACTTGCGGCTGACCTGCTCATCAGGGCGACGCACTTCGACCGTCACCGGCTGAGCCTTGACCGGCTTGCCGTCCTGGTCGCGCAGCAGGCCGTTGAGCAGTACGGTTTCGCCGGGGCGATACAGGTCACGCGGGCCAAAGATGAAGAACTGCAGCGGATTGGCTTGCGGGCCGGTGATGTCGAATTCGGCCAGATCCAGTGCGGCGGTGTTCAGGCGCAGCAGCGTGGTGTGCACGCCCTGGGTGGCGATCAGGGTGTCGGCCTTGGCCGTGATCGGCAACTCGGCATGGCCCTTGCCATCGGTCTTGGCCTGGGCCAGCAGCTTGCCCTTGTCGTCGTGCAGCTCGAGGGTCACGTCGCTCAGGGCCTTGCCGCCCTCGAGGGCCTGGGCGAACACGTCCAGGCGGTCACGGTAGCGGTGCGCGGACACGCCGATATCACTGAGGGTGAACAGGGTCGCCGGTTGCGAATAGTCGTAGGTGCCGGAGGCGCGCATCACCGCCAGGTAGACGCCCGGCTCCTGCAACGGCTTGATCCCGGCGATCGGCAGCAGTACGGTTTCGCGAGTATTGCGTGCAGGGTTCAGGTCGAAGCGGCCGCTGTAGACCAGCTCGGCCATGTCCAGGGTTTCCTTGGACTGGTAGTAGTACAGGCTGCTGTTTCGGCCCCAGTTGACCAGGAAGGTCGAGAGCATTTCCGGTTTGATCCGGAAGAACTCGACATCGACCTTGTCGACGTTCAGGGCGATCACCGGCAGGCCTTCGGCCAGGCGGGTGGGCAACAGGGAGCCACGGCTGGCAAAACCGATGGTCGGCTGCATGTCGCGGGTTTCCAGGCGGCTGACCGACTCACCCTGAAGCGTCTTGCCGTTGACCGCGAGCAGGCCCTTGTCGACGGTCAGCACCAGCTTGCGCTGCGGCTCGAGGTGGCGCAGACGCAGTTCCATCTGGTTGTCGGACAGCTCCCAGGCGCCGTCGAGCTTGCCCTTGACGGTATCGACCAGGTGCACCTTGGCGGCGAAGTCCTGGTTGGCATCGAGCGGCACCGAGAAGCTGATCGACAGGGTACTGGCACCGTCGAGCTGGACCTCCGAGACGTCCAGCACGTTGAGTTCACGGTCGGCGTAGCGCTTGGCGAGCGCTGCCGGGTCCTCGCGCTTGGCGGGCTTGGCTTCGGCAGGCACGCTGGCCGCGGGCTTTTCAGCCGGCGCGGGGGTGTCCTTGGAAGAGGAATCACAGGCACTGAGCAGGGCCAGCGCGCAGGCCAGCAACAATCCTTTGTTGAGCATAGGAGAGAGGACTCTTCGGCAGCAGGGTGGTGAGGGCAGAAACTATAGCGCAACGTCAGGCAGGCTACCTGCGCTGCAATGGCAAATGAGACCGCGTTCGCACGGATTGGTTGCCTGGCCGGTACAATGGCCAGCAGCCGAAAACCGGGGCCGCCGTGCGCCCCTTCGCGGGCAAGCCCGCTCCCACAGGATAAGCGCAATCGCATGCCCTCACTGCTCAACGACTGGCACCACCGCCTCACCCACCGCAAGGTCTGGGCCTTGGCCGCGCCGATGATCCTTTCGAACATCTCGGTGCCGCTGGTGGCACTGGTCGACAGCACGGTCATCGGCCATCTGCCCCACGCCCACCAGCTCGGTGCCGTCGCCGTTGGCGCCACACTGTTCACCTTCATGGTCGGCCTGATGGGGTTCCTGCGCATGGGTTCGACCGGTTTTGCAGCCCAGGCCGCCGGTCGCGCCGACGGCGCCGCACTACGCCAGGTGCTGGTTCAGGGACTGCTGCTGGCGCTGGCGTTCGCCGTGCTGATCGGCCTGCTCGCCCTGCCCCTCAGCCAGTTGGCCCTGCAGGCGATGCAGCCCAGCGAGGCCCTGCAAGCCTCGACCGAAGCCTTCTTCCATACCCGCCTGCTCGGCCTGCCGGCGGCACTGGCCAGCTATGCCCTGGTCGGCTGGTTCCTCGGCACCCAGAATGCTCGTGCGCCGCTGGCGATCCTGCTGACCACCAACCTGCTGAACATCGTCCTCAACCTGTGGTTCGTGCTCGTACTGGACTGGGGCGTACTCGGTTCGGCGCGGGCCTCGGTGATCGCCGAATGGAGCGCGGCGCTGCTGGGCCTTGCCCTGACCCGCCCTGCACTGCTTGCCTATCCGGGACGCATCGCCTGGGCTGCGCTGAACCGCTGGCAGGCCTGGCGCCCGCTGCTGGCGGTCAACCGCGATATTTTTTTGCGCAGCCTGGCCTTGCAGTTGGTGTTCCTGCTGATCACCGTGCAGGGCGCGCGCCTGGGTGAAGCGACGGTCGCGGCCAACGCCCTGCTGCTCAACGGCCTGCTGCTCACCGCCTACGCCCTGGATGGCCTGGCGCATGCGGTCGAGGCCCTGTGCGGCCACGCCATCGGCGCCCGACAACACGACACCTTGCGCCGTTCGTTGGTGGTCGCCTGCGGCTGGTCACTGATCGTCAGTCTGGTCTTTGCCGGGCTGTTTCTGCTGGGTGGGCACTTGTTCATCGACCTGCAGACCGACATCCAGAGCGTGCGTGACGCAGCCTACCCTTACCTGCCTTACCTGGCGCTGCTGCCGCTGGTAGCGGTGTGGAGCTATCTGCTGGATGGCCTGTTCATCGGCGCTACTCGAGCGCGCGAGATGCGCAACGCGATGCTGGTATCGGTGGCGATCGCGTTGCCGCTGGCATTCGCCCTGCGAGGGTTCGGCAACCATGGATTGTGGCTGGCGTTTCTCGGGTTCATGGGATTGCGCGCGGTGACGCTGGGGTGGGTGGGGTGGCGGTTGCAGCAGCGGGGAGCGTGGATCGATTGAAACAGGGCCGCTCCCGCAAACCTTGCAGGAGCGGCCCGCCGATCACGACGACAGGTACGAAGACCGAGTCAGGCCCAGGCGCAGCGCGTCGAGGAACTGGGTCCGCTCACGGGCGCTGATCTTGGCGCTGGCGACCTTGTCGCGGTAGTGGGTCATCAACTCCTCCGGCGACAGGTGCACGTAGCGCAGCATGTCCTCGATGGTGTCGTGGGTCTCGATGCCAGCGTGGTACACGCTGCCGTCGGCGTTCTGGTAGATGTTCACCGAGTCGGTGTCACCGAACAGGTTGTGCATGTCCCCCAGGATTTCCTGGTAGGCGCCGACCAGGAACACGCCCAGCAGGTAGTCCTCACCTTCGCGTACCGCATGCACCGGCATGCTGGTCTCGATGCTCTGCTCGTCGACGTACTGGTTGATCTTGCCGTCCGAGTCGCAGGTCAGGTCCTGCAGCACCGCACGGCGCATGGGCTCTTCGTCCAGGCGGTGCAGCGGGATGATCGGCAGCACCTGGCCGATGGCCCAGGTGTCGGGCAGGCTCTGGAATACCGAGAAATTGCAGATGTACTTGTCGGCGAGCTTGTCGTTGAGCTCGTCCAGCACCTGGCGGTGCGAACGCTGGCGAGCCTTGAGCGAGTTGTGCAGGCGACGGCACACAGCGAAGTAGCATTGCTCGGCCAGGGCTTTCTCGGAGAGGCTGATCTTGCCATCGGCATACTGCGCGGCCACGTCACCCATGTAGTGGGTGGCACGCCAGTAGGTCTCGGTGACCATCTCGATGTCGGTCGGGCCGAGCAGGTCGGCCAGCCACTGCACGGTCTCGGGCAGCGCCTCCTTGTTCTCGATGGTCGGCACTTCGTCGTTGTGGCTTTCGACGTCGGTGACCTGGATCACCAGCATGGCGTGGTGCGCAGTCAGCGAGCGACCGCTCTCGGAGAAGATATGCGGGTGCGGCAAGCCCTGGGCGTCGCAGAACTCCTTGAGCATCCCCACCACCACGCCGGCATAGTCATCCATGTCGTAGTTGATCGAGCTGGCGTTGCGCGAGTGGGTGCCATCGTAGTCGACGCCCAGCCCGCCACCGACGTCGATGTGATCGACCGGCAGGCCCAGGCCGCGCAGCTCGCCGTAATAGCGGATGGCTTCCTTGAAGCCGTGCTGGTAGTCGGCGAGGTTGGCGATCTGCGAGCCCATGTGGAAGTGCAGCAGGCGGATACCCTGGTCCAGCCCGGCATCACGGAAGCGGCTGACCACCGACAGCAATTGCGCAGCCGACAGGCCGAACTTGGATTTCTCGCCCCCGGTGTCGGCCCACTTGCTCGAAGCCAGCGACGACAGGCGCACGCGCAGGCCGACCTGTGGCTTGACCTTGAGCTCGGCGGCTTCCTCGATCACCAGGGCGACCTCGGATTCCTTCTCGATGACGATGAACACGTTGTGGCCCAGCTTCTGGCCCATCAGTGCCAGGCGGATGAACTCACGGTCCTTGTAGCCGTTGCAGACGATGGTACCGCCCTTGGGCGCCAGCGCCAGCACGGCCAGCAGCTCGGGCTTGGAGCCGGCTTCGAGGCCGATGGAGACGTTTTGCGTGGCGATGATGTTCTCGACCACCGCCTCCTGCTGGTTGACCTTGATCGGATAAAGGGCCGTGTACTGGCTCTGGTACTCCAGGCGCGCGATGTTGGCGTCGAAGGCACCGGTCAGTTGGCGTACGCGGTCCTGCAGGATGTCCGGGAAACGGACCAGCAGTGGCAGCGACAGGCCACTCTGGCGCAGCTCGTCAACCTGCTCGAAGAGGTCGATCGGCGCGCTGTCGGGGCCGTTGGGGCGCACTTCGACACGCCCGGCTTCATTGATGGCGAAATAACCAGCGCCCCAATGGCGGATACCATAAACACTGCGGCTGTCGGCCACGGTCCATTGGCTGCCATCGTCTTTGCGTGTGCGTCGTACGGACATTCAAGTCCCCTATAGATAAGTCAAGACACTGCCCCGCGGTGGGTGCGGGCGCAGTGTAGAAGCTGAAAATGACGATTCGTCCGTCCCCGGGTAGACCCCGGCAACGGAAACGAGTTTAGAAAGCGCTCGGCAAAAATGCCTGCGGGCAACACTCAACCGCCGGACTTCTTCGCCTTGAAACCCTGCTTGATCAGCTCGGCGAGCAGCAGTTCGACGTGATCACCCTGGATCTCGATGACACCGTCTTTCAAGGCACCACCGGTGCCGCATCGCCGTTTGAGCGTGCTGGCGAGGTCCTTGAGCTGCTCGAGCGGCAGCGGTACGCCAGTGATGGTGGTGACGGTCTTGCCACCACGCCCCTTGCTTTCACGGCGTACCCGGGCAATGCCATCGCCTTCGGGGATCAGTTGCTGCTTGCAGACACACGCGTCCACCGGCTGGCTGCAGTCGGGGCAGTGCCGACCAGCGTCGGTGGAAAACACGAGACCGCCGAGGGCGGAGAAGGAAGAAGCTTTCTTGGCCACTTTTGTTCCTCTTGCTGAGGACAAAAACTGGTCGGACCACAGGGGGACTGGACCGACCGCGAAGCCCCACTCTGGCAGGGGCGGCGCTACTGTCGCAGGTGTTGCGACAGCCCGAAAAGGGCGCGCAGTGTAACGATAAATTCCTGGCTTGCTAAGTACTGGATTGCGGCATTTTGCGAATGTTTTGCGACGTGGGGGAGCGCTGACGGCTACAGGCTCGCCTTGTACCGGCGCAACGCCTCCAGCGAGTCCGGACAGAAGTCCTTCTCCCGGCTCTCGGCCTCTGCCTGTTCCACAGTGACGAAGCGCGCCTCGATCACCTCTTCAGGCTGCAGCCGCAGCGGCGCGTCGGACACCGCCGAGAACACCGCGCACCACAAGCGGTTGCCCAACTGATCGAAGTAGAACTTCTCGTGAAAACGCAACGCGACGCCAGCGATGCCCAGTTCCTCTTCCAGCTCGCGGGCCGCAGACTCGGCGTATTCCTCGTGCACCCCGACCATGCCACCGGCCGCCACATCCCAATACCCGGGATACAGCGCCTTGCTCAAGGTGCGCCGGTGCACGCACAGCTCGCCCTGGCTGTTGAACAGCAGGATGAAGGTACAGCGCCCGATCAACCCTCGCTCGCGCAACTCGGCCCGCGCCAGGGCGCCAAGCGGCTGGTCGTGTTCGTCCACCCAGGCCACCAGCTCGGCATCGGAGGCCGCGCGGTGCGCGACCTCGGCGGGATTGATGGTCATCCTTGCGAGAGCAACTGACGCAGGTCGATGACTGCGGCGTTGGCCCGGGAGATGTAGTTGGCCATCACCAGCGAGTGGTTGGCCCACATGCCGAAGCCACTGCCGTTGAGTACCATCGGGCTCCACAGCGGCTCCTGCGAAGCTTCCAGCTCACGAATGATCTGACGCACGCTGACGGTGGCGTTCTTCTTGGCCAGTACGTCGGCGAAGTCGACCTCGATGGCGCGCAGCAGATGCGACAGCGCCCAGGCCTGGCCGCGGGCTTCGTAGAAGACGTTGTCGATCTGCAGCCATGGCGTCTCGACGATCTCCTCGTCGACCTGCGGTGCCTGGCCGGCCTGGACGGTTTCGGTCTTCAGGTTGCTGTTGAGCTTGACCCGGCCGACGCTGGCCGACAGGCGTTGGGACAACGATCCCAGACGCGTGGCAACGTCGCCCAGCCAGTTGTTCAGGTTGTCGGCGCGGGTATAGAAGATCGCGCCTTGGTCGCCAGCGGCCAGGCGCACCTGGTAGCGGTTGAGCGACTTGATGCCCTCCTCGAACTCCGACTCGCTGGAAGGGAGGATCCAGCTCTTGTTGTCGAAGTTGAAGCGCGGCTCGGCCTTGGCCAGGTCGGCGTCTTCGGTCGATTGCGACTGCGAGCGAGCGAAGTCCTTGCGCAGCGCACGCGACAGGTCGCGCACCTGGACCAACACGCCATATTCCCAGCTCGGCATGTTGTCCATCCACAGCCCCGGCGGGAAGCGGTCGTTGGAGATATACCCACCCGGCTTGTCGAGCAGGGTGCCGGCCACTGTCTTGAGGGTTTCGATGGTGGTATAGCCAACCACCATCTGCTGGCCGTTACGCTCGGCCGCAGCCTGGGCATTCTGTTGCACCGGGAACAGATCAGGCTCTTCGCTCCAGTACCAGCCAAGGCCGATGCACACCAGCAGGTACAGGCCGATCAGGGTGCCCAGGGCGCGGCTCCAGAGGCCGCCGAGGTAGCTACGGGTGGCAGCGCCACGGCCATCGACGCGCTCGGGGCGCTCGGCCTTGGCCTCACGGTTTTTCCAGTCCAGCATGGCGTTGTCCTTAATCAATCATGACGGTTCAGGGGCTTGGACCACAGGCCTCGGCCAGGGTGCCACGGCAAGCCCGCGTCCCAGCACTATAAAGCAGACGCCGCCATACGCATAAGCGACCAATGGGTCGGGAACTGAATAATCGGGCCTGAACGCTTTGTTGACCCACAGCACTCGCGAGCAGGAAAAGACCTGCTAGCATAGAGCCATCATTGAACCTGCACACCAACCTCCAACAAGCAGTCAGGACATGACCCAGCCAGCCGAGCCCAGCCACGAGCGCTTGAAGCAGCATTTCGCCCAGCGGGTCATTCACCAGGCCCGACAGATTCTCGAAATCTGGCAGCGCCTGCAGCGTGGCGAGTGGTCGAGCGCAGGGCTGAGCGAACTGGGCGATGCCAATCTGCGCCTGCAACGCTACGCCGACCGTTTCGAGCAGCCCGAGCACGGCAGCCTGTCGATTGCCATCGGACAGACGCTGAGGGCCATCGAAGCGAACAGCACGCGGCTCAACTCCGAGCTGATCGGCGAGCTCAATCGCCTGATGCAACGCCTGTCGCGCACCGGCCTGCGCAAGGGCGACCAGCTCGATCATGTGCCTCTGCCACCCTTGCGCAAGCCGGTGTACATCCTGCTGCAGGACCATGACCGCGCCGAACGCCTGGCGCAACAGCTGGAGTTCTTCGGGTTGGGCGTGCAGGCACTGGGCAACGCCGAAGCCTTCCGTGCCTCGATGAGCGAACGCCTGCCGTCGGCCATCGTCATGGATGTCGACTTCAGTGGCCCCGGCCAGGGCCTCAAACTGGCCGCCGACGCCCAGCAAGGGCTGGAGCTGCACATCCCGCTGCTGTTCTTCAGCCTCCACGAGACCGACACCCCGACCCGCCTCGCCGCCGTGCGCGCCGGAGGCCAGGAGTTCCTCACCGGCACCCTGGAGGCATCCAGCCTGCTGGAGAAGGTCGAACTGCTGACCAGCGCCACCCAATACGACCCGTTCCGGGTGCTGATCATCGATGACTCGCGCGCCCAGGCCATGCACACCGAGCGCCTGCTCAACGGCGCCGGCATCATCACCCGCACGCTCACCGAGCCGATCCGCACCATGGCCGAGCTCGCCGACTTCCAGCCCGACCTGATCATCCTCGACATGTACATGCCCGACTGCACCGGCACCGAACTGGCCAAGGTGATCCGCCACAACGACCGTTATGTCAGCGTACCGATCATCTACCTGTCGGCCGAGGACGACCTGGACAAGCAGCTCGATGCCATGAGCGAAGGTGGCGACGACTTCCTCACCAAGCCGATCCGCGCCCGTCACCTGGTCACCACCGTGCGCAACCGCGCCGCCCGCGCCCGTCATCTCAAGGCGCGCATGGTGCGCGACAGCCTGACCGGGCTGTACAACCACACCCACATCCTGCAACTGCTCGAAGACTGCAGTTTCCGCGCCCGCCGCGAGGAACAACCACTGAGCTTCGCCATGCTGGACATCGACCACTTCAAGAAGATCAACGACCGCCATGGCCATCCCATGGGCGACCGGGTGATCAAGAGCCTGGCGTTGTTCCTCAAGCAGCGCCTGCGCAAGACCGATTTCATCGGCCGCTATGGCGGCGAGGAATTCGCCATCGTCATGCCCAACACCGGCCTGGAAGCTGCGCACAAGGTGCTCGACGAGATCCGCCGGCGCTTTGCCGAAATCCACTATCCCGCCCAGCCGCACGACCTGCAGTGCACCTTCAGCGCCGGGGTGGTGCAACTCGATGACGCGCTGGATGCGCTGACCATGGCCAGCGCGGCGGACGAGGCGCTGTACCGGGCCAAGCACGCGGGGCGCAACTGTGTGGTGAGGGTCGAGCCCTAGACTGGCACTCTGCCACTTTTTTATGGCGCCACCCCGTCGTCGTCATCACCCGGTCACAAAATCGCAATAACTTCAGGCACCTACCTCTCCATTCCCGCAGGAAGTTCGCGGCTATGCGCCTGAAGTGGCTGACCAATTTCAACACCCTCTTGCTGGTGACCGTGTGCTTTGCCCTGGGTGCAACCCTGTGGTGGTCGCAGCGTGCGCTGGAGCGTCCCTATCAGATGATGGAGCGCTACCTGGGGCTGTCCCAGCAGTTCCAGAACGAGACCGCCGGCAATATCCAGGCCTACCTGGCCAGCGGCGACGCCCTGCGCCATGCCTCGGCCATGGAGGCCAACAAGCAGTTGCACAGTGCCCTCGGAGAATGGCCAGACGCACTGGCCGCCAAGCTGCGCCCGAGCCTGGACAGCCTGCAGGGCTTTACCGCCAACGAACTGCTGGCCGCCGGCAAGCTGGCCGGAGACCCGCAGGCATTGCTGCTGCAGGCCGAGCGCGAACTGGGCGCCAACCTGGAGCAACTGGCCGGCTATGCCCGCGACAGTGGCAACGCCGAGGCGGGTCGCTACCTGGCCCCACTGATGGACGCCTCGCTGCACCTGGGCCGCCTGGCACTGGCCCGCGACAAGCTGGTCAGCAGCGGTCGCGCGGAACTGGCGGACGAAGTGGAGCGCGAACTGCAACAGATCCGCGCCCAGGCGCAGATCATCGACAGCCTGCCGTTGCTGGGGGTGACCCGCGCGGCCGAATCCAACGCCGACGACTTCGCCGCGATGATGGGCCTGCAAAGCCAGGGCAGCGAGCAGAAGGAGGACGTTGCCGTCGGCCTCAAGCGTGAACTGCAAAGCTTGCTCGGGCGCTATCCGGCCGAACTGCAGCGCACCCGTGAACAGATCGAACGCCGCGCCGCACTGGCCGCCAGCACCAGCGAGCGCCTCGAAGCTGTGCAGAAGGCCATCGCCGGACTGGAACCTGAAGTGCGCGGTCAGCACGCCAAGATCGCTGGCGAGGTCCGGGTCATCCAGGGCCTGATGATCGGCCTGATTCTGCTGATCGCCCTGCTCATCGACACCTTGCAGCGCCGCCTGACGCGCACCCTTACCAGCCTTGCGCCAGCCTTGTCGCGTTGGGCCGAGGGCGATTTCGCCCAGCCCGTCGCCCTTGGCAAGACCAACCTTGAACTGCACGACATCCAGGAGTCGCTCAACCGGCTGCGCCAGTACCTAGTGACCCTGGTCGGCACGATCCGCCACAACGCCGAGCAGGTCGCAGGCAGCAGCCATGCCCTGGCCGGCATGAGCAGCGCGCTGCATGACGGTGCCGAGCGCCAGGCGGGCGATACTGCACAGATCCGCGATGCCCTGGGCGAGCTCGAGGCGACCATCCAGCAAGTGGCCGGCGATGCCAGTTCGGCCGCGGATGCCAGCCGCGACGCCGGGCGCGCCGTGGAGCACGGCCAGACGGTGATCGGCCACAGCCTCTCCGGCCTGCGAGCGTTGGTCGATGAAGTGCAGGGCAACGCGCAGTTGATCGAACAACTGGCCGAGGAGTCGGCGACCATCGGTGGCGTGCTGACGGTGATCCGCTCGATCGCCGAGCAGACCAACCTGCTGGCCCTCAACGCAGCGATCGAGGCGGCCCGTGCCGGCGAAATGGGCCGCGGCTTCGCCGTCGTAGCCGACGAAGTGCGCTCGCTGGCCCAGCGCACCACCGGCGCCACCGGCGAGATCCAGGCGCTGATCGACCGCCTGCAGCAGGCGGCGCGCGAATCGGTGAATGGCATGCGCACCCAGCTCGAACACGCCGAGGCTACCGCCAGCCAGGCTCAGGCGGCGGACGGTGCGCTGGATGAGATTGTCAGCGCGATTCGCACCATCTCCGATACAGCGGTGAGGATTGCCGACGTCACCGCACAGCAGAGCGGTGCTGTGAGCGAGATCCGCGACCACAGCGAGCGGATTCATGCGCTCGGTGAGGACAACCTGCAACGCATCGGCGAAGGGCGCGAGCAGGGTGAGCAGTTGCTGCAACTGGGGGGTGAGCTGAATACCGCGGTGCGGGCCTTCAGGGTGTGATCGGCAGGCCTGGCCCCTTCGCGGGCAAGCCCGCTCCCACTGGGTAGCGGCGAGGAAAACCTTCTGCTGGCGCGGTTCCGTGGGAGCGGGCTTGCCCGCGAAGGGGCCAGGCCTGCCGATCACACCCTGAAGGCCCGCACCGCGGTATTCAGCTCACCCCCCAGTTGCAGCAA
>NZ_JBNFMU010000178.1:0-5029 GCF_049942315.1 Pseudomonas wayambapalatensis | reverse complement strand
CAAGCCCGCTCCTACAAGAGACAGCGCGCCCATGCAGGAGCGGGCTTGCCCGCGAAAAGGCCCCCACCTCAAGCCCGCCAGAGATACCAGGCCGCCACCGTCCGATACGGGCTCCACACCCCACCCAGCGAGCGCATCTGCGCCGGTGTCGGTGCCCTCTCCAACCCCTTCAGGCGACGGTATCCCTCGCGTACCCCGAAGTCATCCACCGGCAGGATGTCCGAACGCTCCAGGCTGTAGATCAGCAACATCTCCACGGTCCAGCGCCCCACGCCACGCAAGGCCACCAGCCGCTCGATCAGCGCCTCATCCTTCATCGCCAGCGCTTCTTCGCGCCCGGGCACGGCCCCGTCGAGACGGGCCTGGGCGATGTGCAGGATGCTCGCCAGCTTGCTCGCCGAGAGGCCACAACCGCGCAACACCTCGGGGTCGGTGGCGAGCAACTGCTCCGGCGCAGGAAACGCCACCTGCGGATACAACGCCAGCAAGCGCCCGAGTATCGCCTCGGCCGCCCGGGCATGCAGTTGCTGGTACGCCACCGCCCGCACCAGCGCCTCGAACGGCTCACGCCCAGGCGTAGCGCGGTGCAGGCACGGCCCGACCGCGGCGATATGCCGGGCCCAGTCCGGGTCCAGCCCGCTGAGGAAGTCGATCGCCTGCTGATAGGCGTGCGGCGAGAGATCGGCATGGATCATGGCACGTTACCCGTGGAATGAACTGAAAGACCCATGTTAGACCAACCGTTCATCGCCAGATCGCCGAATCTTGCGCGACAAATTCCTGGTATGCCATTGCTCCGACAGCATTGCCCCGCATAGAATTGAGAACTATTCACACTCACTCCCCCACTCTTTCCTCGCAACCAGGGCCGCAGCCACGATGCAGATGAACGACATGCTCAAGCCTGCCGAAATCGATCTGCTCTACCAGACCCACCATGCCTGGCTACGCGGCTGGTTGCGGGCCCGGGTCGGCTGCCGGGAGCATGCCGCGGACCTCGCCCAGGACACCTTCGTGCGCCTGCTGCGCGCGCGTCAGGTTTCACCGCTGAAAGAGCCACGCGCCTACCTCAGCAGTATCGCCCGCGGCCTGATGATCGATCAGTTCCGGCGCCGCGCACTGGAACGCGCCTATCAGGAAAGCCTGGCCTGCCTGCCCGAAAGCGAAGCGCCCAGCGAGGAGCATCGCCTGGTGATCCTCGACACCCTCGAACGCCTCGACCGCGCCCTGCACCTGCTCAAACCCCGGGTGCGCCAGGCGTTCCTGCTGGCCCAGCTCGATGGCCTGAGCATCCCGCAGATCGCCATGCGCCTGGAGGTGTCCCGGGCCACGGTCGAGCGCGACCTGGCCCGGGCGCTGGGCACCTGCTATCGGTTGCGCTATGCCGACGCCTGAGCGCATCCCGGCCCAGGCCCAGGTCGACGAGGCGATCGACTGGCTGGTGAAACTGCGCTTCGACGATCCATCGGCGCACCACCAGCAGCAATTCCAGCACTGGCTGCACAGCCATCCGCACAACGCCCTGGCCTGGCAGCGGGTCAACAGCCTGGGCAACGAACTGGCCGGCCTGCCCCCCGACCTGAGCCGACGCACCCTCGAGGGCAGCCAGCGGCAACGCATGAGCCGGCGCGACAACCTCAAGCTGCTGGTCGGATTCGCGGTTGCCGGGGGGGCTCTCTGGACCGCGCGCGAGCCCCTGGGCCTGCCCGCGCTGATGGCCGACAGCCGTACCGCCACCGGCGAGCGCCGCGACCTGCAAGGCAGCGACGGCAGCCGCATCCAGCTCAACACCGCCAGCGCCATCGACCTGCGCTACAGCGCCGACCAGCGCCTGCTGACACTGATTCGCGGCGAGGTCAGCCTGGACAGCAACGCCAGCGACAACCGCACCTTCCACATCGACACCGCCATCGCCGACATGGACACCCGCAACGGCCAGTTGCTGCTGCGCGAGAACGACGACGGCCTGCTGTTGGCGGTTCGCCGTGGCGAGGTGCTGCTGTTCCCCTCCTCCGCTCGCCCACGGTGGGTGAAGACCGGCGAGGTGCTGCAGGTAAGTGCCTCGGGGCTAACCGAGGTGGCGACCCTGCATGGCGACCCGTGGGGCTGGACCGATGGCGTGCTCAGTGTGCAGCAGATGCCACTGGGCGAGTTCGTGGCCGAGCTTTCGCGGTATCGGCCGGGGCTGCTCAGATGCGCACCGGAAGTCGCCGGGCTGAAGGTCTCGGGGACTTATCAACTGGCAGACATCGATCAGATCCTGCTGTTGATCGCACGAACCCTGCCGGTGCGCATCGACTACCGCACGCGCTACTGGGTGAGCATCGACCTGGCCTGACCCTGGGACGTTTGGCCAGTCAACATGCATCGACGAAAATAAATGAGGTGGAATCTCATTCTCGTCCGGCCTGAAGGAACAAAGCCCGAAAAGTGGTCTCCCCAACCTTCAGGAGCGCTTCATGATTCGCCCGTGTTCCCCCCGCAACGACAGGCTGCGCAATGCCATCCACGCCGCGGCCTTCGGCCTGGGCCTTGCCAGCGCCACGCTCTCGGCCCAAGCCCTCGCCGCCCCGGCAGGCCAAAACCAGCAGATCGCCTGGAACATCCCGGCCGGCCCGTTGGCCCCAGCGCTGGACCAGATGGCCCGCCAGGGCGGCCTGAACCTGTCGTTCGACGCGAACAGCCTCCAGGGCAAGACCACCCGTGGCGTGCAAGGCAGCTACGACAGCGCCCAGGCCCTGTCGATTTTGCTGCAGGGCAGCAACGTGCAAGTTCAGCAACAGAGCGACAAGAGCTTCATGCTGATCCCGGCGCTGGACGTCGGTGATGCACTCGAGCTTGGCGCCACCAGCATTTCCAGCGACCGCCTGGGCGAGACCACCGAGAACACCGGTTCTTACACCACCGGCGCGGTGACCATCGGCAAGACTCCGCAAAGCATCCGCCGCACCCCGCAGTCGGTGACCGTGGTCACCCGCCAGCGCATCGACGACCAGAACATCACCAACCTCACCAACCTGCTCGAGCAGACCCCGGGCGTGGTGGTCAACCTGACCGACAGCGAGCGCGTGCAGTATTACTCGCGCGGCTACTCGATCGACGCCATCCAGTACGACGGCGCCACCGTGGTGCAGAGCAGCGGCGGCGGCTCGTTCATCCAGAGCGACTCGGCGATCATCGACCGCGCCGAGATCCTGCGCGGGGCCACCGGCATGCTGCGCGGGGCGGGCAACCCTTCGGGCACGGTGAACCTGGTGCGCAAGCGCCCGACCTACGAATACCAGGGCAGCGGCAGCATTACCCTGGGCACCTGGAACGCCCAGCGCTATGTCGCCGACATCTCCGGGCCATTGACCGAAACCGGCAACGTGCGTGGGCGGATCATCGCCGTGCACGACGACAAGGACCACTTCCAGGAGTCGCGCCAGGAACGCAAGGACGTGCTGTACGGCGTACTGGCCTTCGACCTGAATGACAGCACCACCCTCACCACCGGCCTTGAATGGACCAAGCTCGACGCCACCGGCGCCTGGGGCAACCTGCCCGCCAACTACGACGGCTCGCCGCTGCCGTTTGGCCGCAGCACCTACCTGGGTGCCGACTGGAACCGCTGGAACCGCAGTAACCTGCAAACCTTCGCCGAGCTCGAACATCGTTTCGACAACGACTGGAAGCTCAAGCTGATGGCCCAGCGCACCCACTTCGAGTTGGCCGACGATGGTTTCAAGCAGACCTACTTCACCCGCGCCACCGGCGCCGCCAACCCCACCAACAACCCGTACCTGATGAGCTACCAGGTCACCGAAGGCGATGGCGGCGAGAGCCTGCAGAACAACCTGAGCGCGACCCTCAATGGCCCGTTCGACCTGCTGGGCCGCACCCACGAGCTGATGCTGGGCGTCGAGCGCATCCGCAACGATTCCTACGCCTCGGCCACCAACAACGTTCAGTCGGGGGTGTTCGACATCCGCAACTGGGACCCCAAGACCAGCCTGGCCAACCCGCCTATCAACATCCTCGCCCACCCGGTGCGCACCCGCACCACCCAGGAAGGCGCCTACGCCACCTGGCGCATTTCCCTGGCCGATCCGCTCACCGCGATCATCGGCGCGCGCACCAACTGGTACGACTATGAGCAGGAAAACAACACCCGCTCCAACGGCAAGTTCAGTGTCGACAACGAAGTGGTGCCCTACGCGGCGCTGATCTATGACCTCAACGACAACTTCAGCACCTACGCCAGCTATACCGAGATCTTCAACCCGCAGACCGCCACCGACGCCACTGGCTCGGTGCTCGCGCCGGTCACCGGCGAGGCCTACGAGACTGGCATCAAGGGCGAGTTCTATGACGGGCGGCTGAACACCTCGCTGGCGTTCTTCCGCATCTATCAGGTCGGCAACCCGCTGGACGACATCAGCGGGCCAAATCCTTGCCCACCCAACTACACCAGTGGCTACTGCAAGGTTGCGGCCGGCAAGAACCGCAGCCAGGGCTTCGAACTGGAGATTTCCGGCGAAGTGCTGCCGGGCTGGAACGTGACCGGTGGCTACACCTACAACACCACCGAGTACCTGAAGGACACCACCAGCAACACCGGCAATGCGATTCGCACCACCGATCCCAAGCGCATGCTGCGACTGTTCACCAGCTACCGCCTGCCGGGTGAGCTGGACGCCTGGACCATTGGTGGTGGCGTGCAAGCCCAGAGCGACATCTACAACCGCAGCGGCACCGCGGTCGCCACGCAGTCGGGGTATGCGGTGTACAACGCGATGGTCAACTACCGCTTCAACGACCATTACTCGTTGCAGGTCAACGCCAACAACATCTTCGACAAGCAGTACTACCGCCAGGTGGCACCGACGCCGACCGGCTACTACTGGGGCGATCCGCGCAATGTGTCGGTGACCTTGCGCGGGAGCTTCTGATCTTCGCTGCCTGAATGGGCCTGTTTGCGGGGGTTCGCCGCGAACAAGCCTCCCCGGCCCAAGGTGGGTTTCCCCAAAAACCCCCCGACCCACCACCA
>NZ_JBNFMU010000177.1:0-5392 GCF_049942315.1 Pseudomonas wayambapalatensis | reverse complement strand
TGAAGGTCGATGGCGGGGATGACGACGAGGGAGAGGATCACTGAGGCCTGACGCATCGCGCTGCGCTCATCCGATCCCAAAGCAAGCCCCGCTCCTGTAGGAGCGGGCTTGCCCGCGAAAAAGACACCGAGGTGCATGGCACGGGCTACGCCCGTGTTCGCGGGCAAGCCCGCTCCTACAGGAGCGGGGCTTGCTTTGGGATCGGATGAGCGCAGCGCGACGCGTCAGGCCTCAGTGATCCTCTCCCTCGTCGTCATCCCCGCCATCGACCTTCATCCCCAGCTCCTTGATCTTGCGAGTCAGGGTGTTGCGCCCCCAGCCCAGCAGCACTGCGGCATCGCGTCGGCGTCCGGCGGTGTGCTTGAGTGCGGTCTCGATCATGATCCGTTCGAAGCTCGGCACGGCGCTGTCGAGCAGATTCGACTGCCCGCGCGCCAGGGCCTGGTCGGCCCACTGGCGCAGCGCCTGCTCCCAATTGGTGACCGGCGCGGCATCGTGCGGCAGGTTGAGCAGCTCTGGCGGCAGGTCGCCGATCAGCACCTCGCGGCTGGAGGCCATCACCGTGATCCAGCGGCAGGTGTTCTCCAGCTGACGCACGTTGCCAGGCCACGGCAGGTTGCGCATGAACTCCTCGGTTTCCGGCTTCAGCAGCTTGGGCTCGACCGCCAGCTCCCGCGCCGCGCGGCCCAGGAAGTGGCGGGCCAGGGCCGGGATATCCTCGCGCCGGTCAGCCAGGCGCGGGATGTGGATACGAATCACGTTCAGGCGGTGGAACAGGTCTTCACGGAACTTGCCGGCCTGTACCAGTGATTCCAGGTTCTGGTGGGTCGCGGCGATGATGCGCACATCCACCTTCACCGGTACATGGCCACCGACCCGATAGAACTCGCCATCGGCCAGCACGCGCAGCAGGCGGGTCTGGGTGTCGGCAGGCATGTCGCCGATCTCGTCGAGGAACAAGGTGCCGCCGTCAGCCTGTTCGAAGCGTCCGCGTCGCTGGTTGGCCGCGCCGGTGAAGGCGCCTTTCTCGTGGCCGAACAGCTCGGACTCCATCAGGTCCTTGGGAATCGCCGCCATGTTCAGGGCGATGAACGGCGAAGCCGCACGCGGGCTGTGGCGGTGCAGGGCGTGGGCGACCAGTTCCTTGCCGGTACCGGACTCGCCGTTGATCAGCACGGTGATGTTGGAGTGGCTCAGCCGCCCGATGGCGCGAAACACCTCCTGCATTGCCGGGGCTTCGCCGATGATCTCGGGCGTGCGGGCGAGTACCGGCGGCGCTTCGAGCGCCTGTTGTTCCTGGGCATGCTGGTTGGCGCGCTTGACCAACGACACCGCCTCGTCGACGTCGAACGGCTTGGGCAGGTACTCGAAGGCACCGCCTTGGTAAGACGCCACCGCGCTGTCCAGGTCGGAATGGGCGGTCATGATGATCACCGGCAGGCGCGGGTGCTGTTCGCGAATCTGCGCGAGCAGGTCCAGGCCGCTGGCGCCAGGCATGCGGATGTCGGAGATGATCACGTCCGGCTGCTGCCGGGCCAGGCGACCCATGACTCCGTCGGCACTGTCGAAGCTCTGGGTGGTCATGCCCTCTTGTTGCAGGGCTTTTTCCAGGACCCAGCGGATGGAACGATCATCGTCGACGATCCACACGGTTTCACTACGGCTCATGGGGCTGTGGCTCCTTGTTCCAGGGGCAGGAAGATCGAGAAGGTGGTATGGCCGGCATGGCTTTCACACTCGATCAGCCCCTGATGCTGACTGATGATGTTCTGGGTAATGGCCAGCCCGAGCCCGGTACCGTCCGGGCGCCCGCTGACCATGGGATAGAAGAGGGTGTCCTGCAGTTCCGAGGGAATGCCGGGGCCGTTGTCGATGATCTCGACCCGTGCCACCAGCCTGTGGCGCACATGGCCGATGGTGAACTGGCGCACCGCGCGGGTGCGCAGGGTGATGCGGCCCAGGCGCAGTTCGTTCTGCCCGCTGATCGCCTGCATGGCGTTGCGCACGATATTGAGTACGGCCTGGATCATCTGCTCGCGGTCGATCAGCACGTCCGGCAGGCTCGGGTCGTAATCGCGCACCAGGGTGATGCCGCCCTGGCTTTCGGCCTCTACCAGGCTGCAGACACGTTCGAGCACTTCGTGCACGTTGGTCATCGACAGCGACGGCAGCTTGTTCGAGCCGAGCATGCGGTCGACCAGGTTACGCAGGCGGTCGGCTTCTTCGATGATGACGTTGGTGTAGTCGCGCAGGCCATCTTCGGGAAGCTCGCGGGCCAGCAGCTGGGCTGCGCCGCGGATGCCGCCGAGCGGGTTCTTGATCTCATGGGCGAGGCCGCGCACCAGCATCTTGGTGGTTTCCTGCTTGCTCAGCTGCGCTTCTTCCTTGGTGATGCGCAGCAGGCGGTCGCGCGGGTGGACTTCGAGCAGCAGCAGGGTGTTGCCCTGGTGCAGGATCGGCGTCACGGCGTAGTCAACGGTGATGCTCTGGCCGGTCAACGAGGTCAGTTGGGCTTCGCGCTTGGTGAACGGGTGCGCCTGCTCCACGGCCTGGCGCAGGGAATTGAGCGCCTCGGTCGATTCGGTGAACAGTTCACTGATGAACTGGCCATGGCTGCGCTGGCCGCTGACGGCCAGGAGCATTTCCGCTGCCGGGTTCATGTACTCAAGGCGCAGTTCGCTGTTGAGCAGCAAGGTGGCAGTGGTCAGGTTGTCCAGTAGCAGACGGTGCTGTGCATCGCTGATGGTCATGGGGCGTCGTTGACCTCTTTTGGCGCTGTTCTGGCACATGGCGCCCCTGGTCGAGCCAGGGGCGGGCACGCTGGTATTCCGCTGATAGCCTGAAAATGCAAGAAACAAACCAAGGCTCCGAAAAGAAGCGGAATTGCCCGATAAAGCGCTGGGTATGCGCAAAATCGGCTCAGAAAAGCCTGGTTTAGCGATTCTCCTGACCTAATTTGGGGGGCATTGCAGGGCGTTCAGCGGTTTTGTGCACCAATATAGAGCATAGAGCCTCAGGGGCGTTGGCAGAGGTTGGCGGTGGCCCGGATGAGGAACAGCCGACGCGGGGCGTCGCTGGAGCGCAAGGCAATGGCTTCGGCCAGTGCGTGGCCGCACTGCGCGGGAGGCGCCTGGTCGAAGCGGGCGAGGGCGTCGAGCAGTCGGCCTTGCAGCAGGTCCAGGCGCGGACGGATCTCGCTGGCGAGGTCCTGGCGTGGGATGTCGGGGGCTTTTTGCAGCAGGTGCCATTGCGTGAGCAGGTGGTACTGCCTGAGCTTGTTGGCTTCTATCTGGTCGCTGAAGAACTGGCTGGCGCGTGCCGGATCCAGCCCGTGCTCGGGGGCAAGCTGGCTCACGTTCAACAGCACTTGTTGTTCGCGAGGGCTGTCCTGCACCGGCTGCTGGCGATCCCATTTATGCAGGGCGACCGCCTGGGCGATATCCAGCCGTTGTTCGATGCTGTCGAGCAGCGGGTCGAAGGTGGTGTCGGGTGGGGTGGCGTTCACGCAGCCGGACAGGGCAATGACGCAGAGCAGGGCAAGTGGCAGTGGGTGCATGGGAATCTCCTGGCAGGTGGAGATGCGAGTGTGGCCAATGCTGCTCGGTGCACCAGTAGGATGCGTCCGAATGGCTTGAGTGTAAAAACAGAAACGGCCTCCCGAAGGAGGCCGTTTCTCTAGACGGTCACGGCGCAAGCGCCGCGCGCATCAAACGCTGTAGTACAGGTCGTATTCCAGCGGGTGAACGAAGGTACGGACCTTGATTTCTTCTTCGGACTTCAGCTCGATGTAGGCATCGATGAAGTCGTCGGAGAACACGCCGCCCTTGGTCAGGAACGCACGGCCCTTGTCCAGCTCTTCCAGGGCTTCTTTCAGGCTACCGCAAACCTGTGGGATTTCCTTGGCCTCTTCAGGCGGCAGGTCGTACAGGTTCTTGTCGGCGGCATCGCCTGGGTGGATCTTGTTCTGGATACCGTCCAGGCCGGCCATCAGCAGTGCGGCGAAGCACAGGTACGGGTTGGCAGCCGGGTCCGGGAAGCGCGCTTCGATGCGGCGGGCTTTCGGGCTGGAAACGTAAGGAATACGGATCGAGGCCGAACGGTTACGGGCCGAGTAGGCCAGCATGACCGGGGCTTCGAAGCCTGGTACCAGACGCTTGTAGGAGTTGGTGGCCGGGTTGGTGAAGCCGTTCAGGGCCTTACCGTGCTTGATGATGCCGCCGATGAAGTACAGGGCGGTGTCGGACAGGCCGGCATAGCCTTCGCCGGAGAAGGTGTTCTTGCCGTCCTTGGAGATCGACATGTGAACGTGCATGCCCGAGCCGTTGTCGCCGTACAGCGGCTTCGGCATGAAGGTTGCGGTCTTGCCGTAGGCGTCGGCGACGTTGTGCACGCAGTACTTCAGGGTCTGGACTTCGTCAGCCTTGGTGACCAGGGTGTTGAACTTCACACCGATCTCGTTCTGGCCGGCAGTCGCCACTTCGTGGTGGTGAACTTCGATGACCAGGCCCATTTCTTCCATGGCGTTGCACATGGCAGTACGGATTTCGTGGTCGTGGTCGCACGGCGGAACCGGGAAGTAGCCGCCTTTGACGGCAGGGCGGTGGCCCTTGTTGCCGCCTTCGACGTCCTGGTCGGTCATCCAGGAGCCTTGTTCGGAGTAGATCTTGAACATCGAGCCGGAGATGTCCGACTTGAACTTCACCTGGTCGAAGATGAAGAACTCAGGCTCCGGGCCGACGAACACGGTGTCGCCGATGCCGGTGCTCTTCAGGAACTCTTCGGCACGCTTGGCGATGGCGCGTGGGTCGCGGTCGTAGCCTTGCATGGTGGACGGCTCGATCACGTCGCAGACCAGGATCAGGGTCGGCTCTTCGGTGAACGGGTCCAGCACGGCGGACGAGTCGTCCGGCAGCAGGATCATGTCGGAAGCTTCGATGCCTTTCCAGCCCTCGATGGAGGAGCCGTCGAACATCTTGCCAGCTTCGAAGAAGTCTTCATCCAGCGCATCGCGAGCCGGCATGGTGACGTGGTGCTGTTTGCCTTTGGTGTCCGTGAAACGCAGATCAATCCACTTGACGTCATGATCTTTGATGAGTTGAACCGACTTCGACATGTTGTCCTCCGGATGGTCTAGGGTGCGCTTGGCCGCTGCCCTGGAAAAAGGGTGTCGCCGGGCGCGGATAGTCGGCCAAGCTTACCTGCATCACAAGGGAGCAAATTGCATGCCAGTGCCCGAAAATGGCGAGGGCGCCATGAAAATGGGCGTTTGCGGGCGTTTGGCGAGGGAAGGGTGTGAGGCTGTGCACTCATAAAAGGCATTTCCTAGCGACAATGCTTCATTTTGGTGCGCTTATTTGTGCGTGATGCGTTTTTTGAGGGCCTCTTCGCGGGG